>SKSP01000287.1 GCA_007122945.1 Ilumatobacteraceae bacterium
GCGGACCTGCGCACCGAGCTCCACGAGGGCATGCGGACCATGACGCTCACGTTCGTCGCCTTCGTCGCCGCCACCACCGCCATCGTCTCGATCATCACCGCGCTCACGAACCAGCTCTGATGGGTCACGCCACGCAAAGGTGTGCCCGACGTGCACCAGCCCGACCTCGCCGCGTCAGGCGCCGTCGGGGCGGGTGGTGATGAGGTAGACGACCGGTGGCTCGCCGGGCAGCGCTCGCGAGCGGTGCGGGGTGGACCCCGGGTAGCACAACGAGTCGCCCGGCTCGAGCGTGATCGTGTCGTCGCCGAGCTCGACCTCCACGCGTCCGGCCGCCACGATCATCAGCTCCTCACCCGGGTGCTCGTACTGCGGACCGAAGTCGGTCGTGATCTCGGTGAACTCGAGCGCGGTCAGCGCCCTCCTGCCGTCGACCAGCGAGCGCGCCGCGCCGGCCCGCCCCGACGGTCGTCGCTCGCTGACCGGGAGGGCTCGGTCGCCAGCACGGACCAGGGAGTAGGTGGCACCCGCCGAGGTGCCCGACAGCAGCCCCTGCGCGGAGGTGTCGAGGGCGCGGGCGATCCGGTGCAACGAGTTCAGCCGGGGTTGCGCCAAGCCACGCTCGAGCCGGCTCACGAACGACGGCGAGAAGCCCGCGGCCTTTGCCAACCCGCGCAACGAGAGACCCTTGTCCTCACGGCGACGGCGGACCTCCCGTCCGAGTGACGCGACCTCCATGGCGCTCGGCACCGCTGAGGCCGCGCGTGTGTCGGCGTCATGAACAGTCTGCGCGTCGGGAGCACCGGCTGCGGAGTGTTCACTAGTGTGCAACACATGATCAGGATGAGGCATTCAACTCCCAGTCGGATCTGGCCGGTGCTCGTCGCCAGTCTGGCACTCGCCGCTGCGTGCGGCGGGGACGACGACTCCGCGGCGCCGACAGACGACACCACCGACGCGACGGACGAGGACGCCGCACCCACCGACACGCCCGACGAGCCGGAGACACCCGACGAGCCGGACACGACCGACGCAGCGGATCCGCCCGCCGGTGCCGCACCCGACCTGAGCGCCGTGTGCCCCGACCCGCTCGTGTTGCAGACCGACTGGTTCCCATCGCCGGAGCACGGCTACGCCTACCGACTGATCGGCGACGCCGGCACGCTCGACGCCGAGAACGGCATCTTCAGCGGCCCGCTCCTCGACACCGGCATCGACCTCGAGATCCGCGCCGGCGGCCCGTACCTCGGCTTCCAGCCCACCCCGGCCACCATGTACCTCGACGACGACATCCACCTCGGCTACGTCAACACCGACGACAAGGTCGCCACCGCGGACGGCCAGCCCACCATCGGCGTGATGGCACCGCTCGAGATCAACCCGCAGATCCTCATGTGGAACCCCGAGGCGTACGACTTCGAGACCTTCGAGGACATCGGCGAGTCCGACGCCGCCGTCCTGGTGTTCGGCGGCTCCGTCTACGTCGACTACCTCGTGAACGCCGGATTCGTGCGCCCCGACCAGGTCGATCCGAGCTACGACGGCGCACCGGCACGCTTCGTCGCCGAGGACGGTGCGCTCGCCCAGCAAGGGTTCGCCACCAGCGAGCCGTACCGCTACGAGGTCGAACTGGAGGACTGGGGCCGGCCGGTCGAGTTCTTGTTGATCCACGACTCCGGCTACGAGATCTACTCCCAGACGCTCTCGGTCCGCACCGACGCGCTCGACGAGCTGTCGCCCTGCCTCGAACAGGTCGTCCCCGTGTTCCAGCAGGCGGTCGTCGACCACTGGACCGACCCCGAGCCCACCAACCAGCTCATCGTCGAGATCGTCGACGACCTCGACTCGTCCTGGGTCCTCGCCCCCGGCCAGATGGAGTACTCGGCCCGCACGGCGGTGGAGCTCGGCGTGGTCGGCAACGGCTCCGACGACACGGTCGGCAACTTCGACGACGACCGTATGGAGCGCATGGTCGAGCTGGTCGTCGACGTGCTCGGCATCGACGACGTGTCACCCGACGCCGTCTACACGAACCGGTTCATCGACCCGTCGATCGGGTTCTGATGCGCAGCGTCGCCTCCGACGTGGAGGTCCCACTCGTCGACCTCGCCGGCTCGTGGGAACCCGGGCCGAGCCGCGACGCCGTCGCCGCGCGGCTCCGGGAGGCGTGCGAGACGATCGGGTTCCTCGTCATCACCAACCACGGCATCGCCGACGAGCCGATCGCCGATCTCGAACGGGCCGCACGCGGGTTCTTCGCACTCCCGCTCGACGACAAACTGGCCTCCGTCGGACCACCCGGCGTCTACCGCGGCTACACCCCCAGCGAAGGATCGGCACTCGCCGCATCACGTGACGTGGAGACCCCACCCGACCTGTGCGAGACGTACACCGTCAATCGCTTCGACGACCCCGACGTCGCCGCCCGAGCCGGACTGCGACCCGGCCGGGAGGCGTTCTTCGCCCCCAACGTGTGGCCGCCCGAACCGGCCGACTTCCAGGACGTCTTCACCACCTACTACGCCGCGATGGAAGCGCTCGCCGGTCACCTGATGCGGCTCATGGCGCTCGCCCTCGACCTCGACGAGACCTGGTTCGACGACAAGATCGAACACCACATCACCAACCTCACCGTCAACCACTACCCCGAGCTCGACCGGCCACCGCTGCCCGGGCAGCTGCGCCGCGGCGCCCACAGCGACTGGGGCAGCCTCACGATCCTGCACCACGACGGCCAACCCGGCCTCCAGGTGCAGCGCGGCGCGACGTGGACGGACGTACCCGTGGTGCCCGACTCGTTCGTCGTCAACCTCGGCGACCTGATGGCCCGATGGACCAACGACCGCTGGGTCTCCACCATGCACCGGGTGGTCGTCCCGCCCGACGAGCGCGGTGACCGACTGTCGGTGGCGTTCTTCCACCAACCCACCTACGACGCGGTCATCGAGTGCATCCCCACCTGCGCCTCACCCGACGACCCACCCAAGTACCCGACCACCACCTCGGGCGAGTGGATCCTGTCGATGCTCGGCAAGACGATCTACTGATGGCCATGACCGTCGAACACCCCAGCGAACTCCTCGACGTCGCCCTCGCCGAGGCCGTGGCCGGTCGTGGCGAGGGCGGCGTCCCGATCGGGGCCGCCCTGTTCCACCGCGACGGGCGCCTCCTCTCCGCCGGCCGCAACGGTTCGGTGCAACACGGCGACTTCCTGGCCCACGCCGAGACCACCGCCGTCCGGGCCGCCGGCGAGCTCGACGACTACCGCGACGTCGTGCTCGTCACCAGCATGACACCGTGCTGGTACTGCGCCGGCCTCGTCCGGTTCCTCGGCATCGGCACGGTCGTGGTGGGCGACACCCGGACGTGGTCCGACGAATCGCTCGACTGGCTCGAAGCAGCCGGCGTCACCATCGTCCGCCTCGACGACGAGCGGTGCCACCGGCTGTTCGCCGACTGGCTCGCCACCGAGCCCGCTGCCTGGGCCCTCCCCGGGAGCGTCGACGGCTGGGCCGGGTCGTCGTGAACCCCGCTGCCGCCACCCCGTTCACGCTGATGTACCGGCCACGCGACTTCGACGGCACGGTCGCGTTCTTGCGCGACGTGATCGAGCTCGAGCTCGTCAGCGCGTGGGACGACGACGGCCGCGGCGCCATCTTCGCCGTCGGCACCGGTCGACTCGAACTGTTCTGGGACGCCAACCCCGACGCCGCACGAGCCGCCCGTCCGCACCGGCCCACCGCATCGCTCGACGCGCTGCCGATCTCGATCTCCTGGCAGGTGGACGACGTCGACCAGACCGTCGAGCGATGGCAGCGCAACGGCGCCACCATCGTGTCCGCACCCACCGACACCCCCTGGTACACCCGCATGGCCGTCGCCACCACCCCCGACGGCCTCCTCCTCTGCCCCACCTCCCCCCTTCCCTGAGGTTCTGACGTCAAGTCAGCGGTGGCTGGCGAACGGAATCCGCCACGGAATCCGCTGCGACCGACGACGTCACAGCCACTGAGTACGCTTGGACCCGACGCCCGGACACCGCCCGGACACCACTCGGAGCACGTCCTCCCGCAGACCACGAGCCACCACACTCACCGCCTCCGGGAGACCACCGCCGTGACCATCGACGAACACCAGCGCTACCAACTCCACCAAGC
>SKSP01000111.1 GCA_007122945.1 Ilumatobacteraceae bacterium
GTCCCTGACATGTGCGCTCATCGCGTCACCTCCACCTCCGAGCGTCGACCCCCAGCCGACGCCTCGACGATGAGAATACCGCAGCGACCGGCCCTTTGTACACCCTTTCGACATGTTTTCGTAACCACTTCGTAACATTAGACGCCGGCGGGTCGCTGATCGGCGACTGGTGCACGTTCGCGTCGGGCGGTCACGATCACCGATCGCCAACGGCGGTGCACCGTCCTCGTTCTCGTTCCCGTTCTCCGTCTCGTTGCCGGCCTCGTCGGTCTGGGCCACGAATCGTGCGCCCTCTCGGTCGCCGGACCGGGGCTCGGTCGCCTCGACCGTGCCGACCGTCGCCGAGAACAACGCCGCACCAGCGAACACGGCGGCGAGGCGGTGAGGGGTGCGATGCCTTGCGAACTCCTCCTCGTCGTGGAATGTCGTCGTGGAATGACCTCGCGTTGGAACTCGGTGGCCTACCCGAACGGCGCACTGGCTACACACCGGATTTCGAAGCAGGTGAGCGACCAGGGAAGCATCACACGGGCGCGATGCAGCGGTTTCGGCGGGACGGGTCGGGGGAGTGCGTACCGGAGATATGGAAAGATGGCCCCGTGGCCGATGTCGATCTGAGTGCGTTCGCGGATGTCGCGCCGCTGGGCAGCGGCGGTCTCGGCGATGTCTATCGGGCCACTCGTCGGTCCACGGGCGGCCACGTCGCCATCAAGGTCTTGCGGGACTGGTCGGACCGTGATGTCGCCTGGCAACGCGCTCAACGTGAGCTCAGCGCTCTCGTCGATCTGCGTGGCCACCCGAACGTCGTCAACGTCGAGGAGGTCATCGACACCGACGGGGTCCTCGCCATCGTCATGGAATACGCACCGGGCGGATCGGTCGGTGACCTCCTCCAGACCAACGGTGGCACCCTCACCTTTCCCGACACCCTCCTCATCGTCACCCAGACCGCTGCCGCCCTCGCTGCGGCCCACCAGCTCGGCATCATCCACCGCGACATCAAGCCCCACAATCTCCTCATCGGCACCTTCGGCCAGGTCAAGGTGTGCGACTTCGGCATCGCCGCGCTCACCCGCTCCGACGATGTCAGCAACCGCACCAGCTCGTTGTCGTTCCGCTACGCGAGCCCCGAAGAGCTCCGTGGCGAAGCCGAGGTGGGTCCCGCCGCCGATGTCTACTCCCTCGCCGCCACCACCCACCAACTGCTCACCGGGCGATACCTCCCGACGCCCGACGGCACGGCGGGCTCACTGCCACTCCGCAACTGGAATGCGCCTGACGATCTCCCTGCCGACGTCGAGATCGATTTCCGTGAACTCATCACACGCAGCGCTGACCGCGATCCTGCTCGCCGCCCCACGGCCGAAGATCTCCACGAGCGGTTCGAAGCTCTCGCGGTCCGGTTGGGTCCCGCACGAAGCCGTACCCTCCCGCTCGTCGGCCGTGACACCGACGATTCGACGCAGGTGCGGTCGGTGTCGGTCCCCGAGCCCGGCGAGCCGTCCCCTGCGCCGGCAGTGACGCCCGCAGCGGTGGCAGCAGCAACGCCGGCAGCGTCGGCGCCGGGAGCCGCCGCCGTCGAACCCTCTGCCACGGTTGCCCGCACCTCGGTCGTACGCGAGGACGAGGAGGTCGATGCAGCGTCGAAGCGTCCTCGCGTGCTCATCGGTGCGCTCGTGGCCGTGCTGGCACTGCTCGTCGGCGGCGGCACCGCGTTCCAACTCGGCTGGTTCGAAAGCGACCCCGAGGACGCGGCGGCAGGAGCGAGCTCGAACGCGGTCCCGACGGCCACCACGACGCCGGAACCCGCGACGACACCATCGGCCACCACGCCGCAGGCCACCACGGCGCCGACCACGGCGCCGCCGGTCACGTCTGCACCGGTCACGTCTGCGCCGAGCACGAGTCCTCCCGTCACCACGGCCCCGGCAACGACCGAACCCGCCACGACCACTCCCCCGACCACCACGCTGCCGGAGCGTTACGACGGCGTGACCTGTCCCGGTGCCGGCGCCTGCATCGCCATGTCGGCCATCGACATCGTCGATGGTGAGTACATGTTCACGTGGGACCGCGCCTGGAATCCCGACTTCCTCGACGGTCCGGCCGATCTCTCGTACCACGCACACTTCTTCTGGGACATCTACGACCCGTCGCAGGTCGGAACGGCCTCGGTCGACCAGGCGCCGTGGGAGCTCACCTTCGACACGGTGTTCGTGCCCACCGAGGAGATGCGCCTCGCGAACCGGCCTCCCGAGGCGAACGGCATCTGCGTCACGCCCGCCGACGACAACCATGCGGTGATCGACCCCGCCTATTTCCACTGCGCCTTGGTTCCGCTCGGCGAGACGTGGGCGTCGGACTGACGGTGTGCGGGCCGGCGAGGTGCACCGATCGGGAGTGATGCGGGCTGATCGTCACGTCGTGATGGGAGCGACAGGGACGGTGATCGCCGCCACCGGCATCGTCGCCCTGATCGACGACGCGCCCGGCTCCCGCGTTGCCGAGGCGTGGGAGGATGCGCTGTTCGATGTCGAGGGCGGCGACCTCGAAGCCCGGCTGACCGCGCTCCGTTCTGACCTGCCCGGATCGTTCGCTGCCGTTGCCGCATATGACGACGGCACTGCGATCGTCGTGTGCGGTCATGCCTCCGCCACGATCGCCAGCGGGGCCGACGCGCTCGTGCACCACACCGCCGAGGACGGGCGGTGGACCCATGCGACGGCTGGGACCGAGGATCGCATCACGTTGACGTTGACCGGCGACGACACCTCCACCGGCCAGTGGTTGACGATCGGAGTGATCGCCGGAGCCACCGTCGCCGTCGGACAGCTGCACGCGCCGCGACGTCGAGATCGCTCGGTGGTGCAACCCGACGAGCCCATGCCCGCCGAGGGGCTCGACTTCGGCAACCTCCTCCTTCGCCGGCCCGCTCCGGCCCCAGGGCCACCAACGCTCGCGACCGACGAGCCGCCGACCGACGTACAGCCGACGGCGGCCACCACCAGCGCAGACACCGCCGCCCACCGGCGGGCGGACACCGCGGAGTTCACACAGCTGCCAGTGCACACCGAGCAGCCTGGAGTCATCCGGCTCGGTGACGGCCGACTGCTCGACCTCGACGCGCCGATCGTGATCGGCCGGCGACCGCCGACGGATCCGGTCGACGGGCAGGTGCCACACGTCGTGACCATCGACGACACGATGCTCTCGCGCCACCACGTCTCCCTCCGGTTCGTCGACGGCCAGCTCGTCGTGGTCGACGAGGACTCCACCAACGGCACGACGGTCGCGATGCCGGGCGCCTCTCCGGCTCGCTGTTCGCCTCGCCGGCCGGTGGTGGTGCCGCTCGGAGCGACGATCGACGTCGGTGGAGTGATCACCGCCACCTACGAAGCCGGCCCACGCGACGAACGGGTCGACGAAGAGGCCGAGTCGTGCTGACCATCGACTTCGCCGGTGAAGCCGTCGAGGTCAATGGGAGCGGGCCGTTCATCATCGGGCGTGACGGCGACCTCGCGATCGCCGACAACCCGTATCTGCACCGCCGCCTGCTCGAGTTCCGACGCGACCAGCAGATCTGGTGGTTGACGAACATCGGCACCCAGATCACCGCCACGGTCGACGATCCGGTGAGCGGGCTCCACGCCTGGCTGGGGCCGGGTGCCCGCATGCCGATCGTGACCGGTACGACGTCGATCCGGTTCACGGCCGGACCGACCGCCTACGAGCTGCTCGTCACCCTCGACGGCGCGCCGGGTGAGTTCGAGCCGACCGACTCCGGCGACGACGACAACGGCACCGAGACGCTCGGCCGGTTGCGCCTCACCGATGACCAACGCCTCATGCTGGTCGTGCTCGGCGAGTCCGCCCTTCGCCACGGCATGGGGGGCATGGCCGACATCCCGAGCGCTGCCGCCGGGGCGCAGCGCGTCGGCTGGACCCAGAAGAAGTTCGAGAAGAAGATCGACAACGTGTGCGATCGGCTCGCGAGCGCAGGCGTGCGGGGACTGAAGGGCGATCTGGGCAACCAGGCGGTGAGCCGCAGGGTCCGCCTCGTCGAGTACGCGGTGTCGACCCGGCTCATCACCACCGACGATCTCGCCCTCCTCGACGACCACGACGCCGTGGACGAGTCGTGACGGCTCCCACAGGCCTTCGCGTGCCTCTGATGGACCTGCTGGTATGGGTCTGAAGCTCTCCATCACCGGGGCGTCGACCGCCAGCGGGACGGTCGACGTCGACATCGACGTGCCGAGTGGCACCACCGTCGGCACGCTCGCCGCCCAGCTCGCGGCGAGCAGTCCGTATCACGACAGCGACGCGGTCACGCTCGCGGTCCGGCATGGCGCGACGAGTGGCACGCCGGTGGACCCGACGGCCGAGCTCGCGGAAGCGGGGATCATCTCCGGCTCGAGCGTCGACCTGGTCGCACCGAACTCCGGCTCGGTGTCATCTGCGCCGGAGCCGGCCGCTGCGGTGATGGTCGTCACCGCCGGCCCCGACGCCGGTGCCCGGTTCCCACTCCGTCGCGGGAGCACGTTCGTGGGCCGGGACCCGTCCTGCGAGATCGTGCTGACCGACGACATGGTGTCGCGGCGGCATCTCCGGATCGAGGTCGGCGATGTGATCGACGTCGTGGACCTGGGGTCGGTCAACGGCACGATCGTCGACGGCTCGCAGGTGCCGCAGGCGCGGATCGGGCCGACCACGGAGATACTGGCGGGTGACACCACGTTCCGCGTCGAGTCCCACGCGGCGCTCGCTCCGGTCTCGAACGGTGCGTTCGTGCGCTCCCCACCCGATGGGATCGTGTTCGCTCCCGGCGAGCACGCTGCTCCCCGCGTCCCCGGAGCCCCGAAGCCGGGGCGGATCCCGGTGATCGCGGCGTTCGCACCGCTCGTGCTCGGTGCCGTCATGTACGTCGTCACCCGGCGCGTCGAATCACTGATCTTCGTCGCACTCAGCCCGGTCATGCTCGTCGGCACGGCGGTCGAGTCGCGGGTGTCCGGCCGACGACGCTCCCGGCGCACCGCCGAGCAGTTCCGTCGCGAGCTCGCAACGTTCGAAGCGGCCGGCCGGCGGCACCTCGACGACGAGACGGCGGCACGGCGGCGGGAGCACCCGCCGCTGAGCGAGCTGGAGGCCGCACTGCACGGCCGGACGCCGACACTGTGGTCGCGACGTCCCGACGGCGAGCACTTCGGCGAGATCGCCGTCGGCCGAGGACGACAGCCGGCGCGTACGAGCTTCACGAGCCAGCGCACGGAGGAGGGGAGCGCGGACCTCGTCGGCGAGCTCGACGCCGCGATGCAATCGCTCACCCACGTCGACCAGGTTCCGGTCGTGGTCGATCTCACCGTCGACGGATCGATCGGGGTGGCCGGACCGAGCGACACCGCACGCCGCGTCGCCGCGTCGATGGTGACGGCCGCCGCGCTGCTCCACAGCCCTGCCGAGCTCGTCGTCACCCTCGTGTCGTCCGAGTCGGCGGAGCCCGACTGGCACTGGCTGACGTGGCTGCCCCATGTCGATGCCCGGTACGCGCCGTTCGACGGTTGCCGCCTCGCGAGCAGCACGGCGGGGGGCTCGGAGCTGCATGGTTCACTCACCGTCCTCCTCGAAGCCCGCACCGCAGCAAGCGGGGGTCATCAGCGAGGGCACCACCTGCCGCTGGTGTTGCTCGTCGTCGAGGACGATGCGCCGGTCGACCGATCGCTGCTCGTCGACGTGCTCGAGCGCGGTCCAGCGGTCGGCATCCACACGATCTGGGTCGCAGGCGCGGTCGACCGACTCCCCGCCGGCTGCGGCGCCGTCGTCGACGCCAGCGCGGGGCCCGATGCGTTGGCGCTGCGGATCCGCCGGAGCAAGGATGCGGCCGACGCGATCCGGGCCGACACCGTCGGGCCCGTCGATGTCGAACGCATCGCACGGGCGCTGAGTCCGCTGATCGACATCGGCGCGCGCACCCGGGACGACTCCGGGCTGCCCGACATCGTCCACGGCCCCGATCTGCTGGGCATCCCGCCGGACGCTCCGCCGGAGATGATCCTCGAGCGCTGGTCGCAGACGTCGATCGAAGCGGCCCGCCACCACGACACCGGGCTGCGCGCGGCCGTGGGGATCGCGAACGGTGAGCCGTTCGTGCTCGATCTGCGTGCCCACGGTCCCCATGCGCTCGTTGGCGGTACGACCGGTGCCGGGAAGAGCGAGTTCCTGCAGGCGTGGGTGATGGGCCTCGCGGCGTCGTTCAGCCCGCAGCGCGTCAACTTCTTGTTCGTCGACTACAAGGGAGGGTCGGCGTTCAGCGAGTGCGTCAAGCTGCCGCACTGCGTCGGACTCGTCACCGATCTCAGCCCGCAACTCGTCGACCGTGCACTCACGTCGTTGCACGCGGAGCTGCATCGTCGCGAGCAGTTGTTCGGCGCCCTCGACGCCAAGGACATCCACGAGCTCGAACGGCGCGGTGCCGCCGAGACGCCGCCGGCGTTGCTCATCGTGATCGACGAGTTCGCTGCGCTCGTCCAGGAGGTGCCCGACTTCGTCAACGGCGTCGTCAACGTGGCCCAGCGCGGTCGCTCCCTCGGCCTGCACCTGGTCCTCGCCACGCAGCGGCCCGCAGGAGTGATCACCGGGAACCTGCGAGCGAACACGAACCTCCGTGTCGCGCTCCGCATGGCCGACGAGTCCGACAGCTCCGACGTGATCGATGTCGGGGATGCGGCCTTCATCGACGCCGGCGCTCCCGGGCGTGGGTTCGCGAAGGTGGGTCCCGGGCGGACGTTCGCGTTCCAGTCGGCCTTCTACGGCGGCTGGTCGACGGCCGCGTCGAACGAGCAGCAGATCGTGGTCCGACCGTTGACGATCGGCATCGCCACCCCCTGGCCCACTCGCCAGGCCTCCCGCGTGGCGATCGACCAGCCGAACGACCTGGCTCGACTCGTGACGGTCACCCAGCGGGCAGCCCTGGTGGGTCAGCACCCGGCGCCCCGCCGACCGTGGCTTCCCGAGCTCCCGACCGACCTCGATCTGCGCGAGTCGCCGCTGACGCGATCCGACGCCGAGATCGTGTTCGGTTCGTGTGATCTCCCTGCCCACCAGGCCCAGCCGCCGATCAGCTTCTTCCCGGATCGCGACGGCAACCTCGCCGTGTTCGGCGCCACGGGTTCGGGCAAGAGCGCCCTGCTCCGCACGATCGCGATGGTGGCGGGCTCGACCGCAGAAGCGCCGGAGACAGGCGACGGTCCCTGCCACGTGTACTGCATCGACTTCGGCTCCCGCAGCCTCCAACTCCTCGACGACTTCTCCCACGTCGGGGCGGTGATCAACGCCGACGATCACGAGCGCATCGCCCGCGTGATCCGCGAGTTGCGCAGCGCGATCGACGAGCGCCAGCGGCGCTACCAATCCGCCGACGCCGACACGATCGCCCAGTACCGCGAGCACACCGGGCACACGGCCGAGCCTCGAATACTCCTCATGGTCGACAACTTCGGGGCGTTCCGGCAGGCGTACGACTCGCCCGACCGCGCCGGTGTTCTCGACATGCTGCTGTCGGTCATGGCCGACGGCCGCTCTGTCGGGGTGCACGTCGTGCTGTCGGCCGATCGACCGGGCGCCGTGCCATCGGCGGTGATGTCGCTCGTGTCCCGCCGACTGGCGCTCCGACTGGCCAACGAGGGGGACTACCTCCTCCTCGGCGAGCCCGCCAACGTGCTCGACGGCGACACGCCACCCGGCCGCGGTGTGGAGGGCGGGCGCGAGTTCCAGGTGGCCGTGCTCGGCGGCACCGGCAACATCGCGGAGCAGATGCGCCTGTCGCGTGCGCTCGCGCGCCACGACGGGTTCGTCGCCGATCGGGAGCCGGCCCCACCGGTGCGCCGACTCCCTCCATCGGTTCGTCTCACCGACCTCCCCTTCGACGTCGGCGGCCGTCCCACGCTCGGGCTCGACGACGCAACCCTGTCGCCGACCGGGTTCGAGCCAACGGGAGCGTTCGTGGTGGCCGGCCCCCCCGGCAGCGGGCGCACCACGGCGATGGGTGCCATCGCCGTCTCGATCGCCCGGCACCAGCCGTCGATCCAGCGGGTGCTGTTCGCCGAGCGGCGGTCGTCGCTCGCACCGCTCGCACGTTGGACGACGGTCGCCGAGCGGCCGAGGGAGCACGCCGAGGTCGCCGCCGCCATCACCGCCGATCTCCTCGCGGTCGACGGCGAGGTATCGGGGCTCGCGATCTTCGTGGAGAACGTGACCGAGGCACTCGAGCAGGCCGAGGCGGAGGCTGCACTCACCGAGTTGATCAAGACGGCGCTCGCCCACGACGCCTTCGTGGTGGTGGAGGGCGAGGTGTCGCAGCTCGCCAGGGCGTGGAAGCTCGATGTCGTCAAGAACCAGCGCACCGGACTGCTCCTGCAGCCGCAGCCCGGCGACGGCGACCTGCTGAAGGTGAACCTGCCGCGGGCTCCGCACGACCAGTTCCCCGCAGGTCGTGGATTCAGCGTGGCGCGACGGAACGTGGCCAAGGTCCAAGTCGCCGTTCCCGACGCCGAGTGACGCCGAGTGACCCGTTCGCCCTCGGAACGGTGCGCATGGAGATTCGTCCCCATTTCGCTCGTTCGCGATCGACAGTACGGTCGTCCACGACGGCGATGGAGCCGTCAACCCGACGATCCGACGACGAAAGGAACCAACATCATGGCCCAGATCCGTGTGACCCCCGAGGAGCTCGAAGCCCTCAGCTCGAAGATCAACGCCAACGGCGACGTCGTGAGTGAGCAGATCAACGCTGCCACCGCTGCGGTGCAGAACCTCGTGAACCAGGGTTGGGACGGCGCCGCATCGGCCCAGTTCGATGCCATCTGGCGAGAGTGGGCGACCGGTGCCCGGCAGATCCAGGAGGCGATGATGAACATGTCGGTCTACCTCGGCAAGGCAGCGAGCACCTACCGCGACGTCGACACCCAGCTGGCCCAGGGCCTCGGTAACTGAGCGGTCCTCCGATGTCGCGACGAGAGATCAGGGTCGACCCTGAGCGGCTCGGTGCTCTGGCGTCGGGCCTGCGACTCGCCCACACGACGCTCGCGGCCTCACCACGCTATGCACATCTCGAGGCCGGCGATGTGTGGGGCCGGCTCCCCGGTGCGGTGAGCGACTTCATCACGAAGAACGAGAAGCCGCGCAACGAGCTGATCCAGCAGCTCGACGTCGCAGCGCACGTGCTCGACGCGGCGGCACGCACGTTCGGGGAGACCGAGAGCTGCCTCGTCCGAGCACTGACCGGAGGGGAATGACCATGGCATGGTACGAGCAGTCATCACGGGCGTTCGGCGATGAGAGCGACGTGCTGGCGTGTGCGCGGGTGTTCGCCGACGTCACCGAGGCGATGTCGCGGGCACGACCGCTGGCGGCAGAGTTCAGCGACTCGGGCGAGGACACCTTCTCGAGCAACTCGGCCGACGAGATCCGGGCACGGATGGAGGGGATCCCCGAATTGCTCCGCAGGTTCGCGGCGGCGAACGCCGAGGTGGCCTCGGCGCTCCAGCAGTTCGCCCCGAGGCTGACCGACTACCAGACCGGGCTGCAGTCGCTGCAGGACACCGGGCGCTCCACGGCTCACGAGATCGGGCAGGTCGAACGGCTGCGGGCGAGCACGATCGAACGGCTCCGTTCGGAGGAGACCGACCTCGGGCAGGCCGTCGTCGGGTGGTTCTCCGACTACGCCGATCACCCCGAGGTGGCGTCACTGGACGGTCGCCTCGACGCACTGCAGTCCGAGCTCGAGCGGCTCGGGCGTCGCTTCGAGATCGGCGGCGACGACTTCGACGCCGCCGTCGACCGCGCTGCCGAGCTGATCTGGAGCGCCGACGCGGTGCTGTACGACAGCGACTGGGCGAGGTTCTGGAGCCAGTGGCTCGAGGACGCCCTCGACGTGGTCCGAACCATCCTCGAGGTGGTCGCCGTGATCCTGACGGTCGCAGTGCTCATCGGTAGTGGCGGCACGCTCGCCCCGCTCATCGTCGCCGTCCTCCTGCTCGCCGTGACCGTGGCCCAGATCGCAGGCAACGCAGCGGCGGGCCATGAGGTCACCGGAGAGATGTGGCTGAACCTGGGACTCGACGTTGCGGCGGTCGCCACGCTCGGCGCTGCTCGCCACGCACAGACGCTCAAGATCGCCGGCGCCACCCAGAAGGCGCAGGCCGACAAGATCCTGAAGCTCGGCAAAGGCAAGACAAGCTTCAAGCATGCGGCCAAGATGAAGGAGGTCACGCGTCTGCAGAGCGCCCACCAGTCCGCCGCGAAGATGGCCCGCGGCGCCGAGGTGGCCGAGGGTGTCGCGAACATCGGCGTCGGCGCGAACGAGGTGGCCCACGGCAACAACCGTGGCTACTTCAGGATCGCTGCGGGAACCTTCGACGTCGCACCCATCACCGGTCCGGCGCTCGACATGGCCCATCTCGGGAACAACGCCGTGGGTACTGCCGAGGGGCTCGGCGACCATCTGCAGTCAGCAGCTCCACCGGCCGAGCCCCGGTCGCCGAAGGAGTGGCCGGGGCTCGACCCGCCGAGGTCGCGATCGTGAGCGCCGACGACCGGTACGCGCTCGTCGACATCGACGTGCCGCTCCCCGAGATCTGGACGTTCTCGACCCTGAGCGCCGACGAGCGCAGCGACGCCGAAGCCGAGTTGGCACTACTGCTCGCCGACAAGGTCGAGGATCCGGCGGCGGTTGCCGAGGCCTCCGTGATCGAGTTCTTCGAGCGCATCGGCGGCGGTGGAGCGCCGCTCATGCTCGCGTCGTTCCGCGAAGTGCTCGACGACGACAGCGTGCTCACGGCGTCGTTGATGGTGACGAAGAACGAGCTCGGTGGGTCCCTCGAACCATGGCGTGACGCCTACCCGGACGCAGCGGAGATGACGGTCGACGGCGAGACCGCGCTGCGCACGTTCGAGCAGAGCACGGTCGCGGTGTCGGGGCTGTTCGATCAGCCACTCACGGTATCGACGTGGCGGTACCTCGTTCCCTTCGACCCCCGGTCGATCCTGATGTTCACGTTCAGCTCGCCGAACGCCGAGCTCGGCGACGAGCTGTCGGAGTACTTCGACGAGATCATGGACGACGTCCACGTGGTCTCCGGCCCGGCGTGACACTGTTCCGCGTGCGATGAGGTGGTTGGGCCACTCCGCCACTGCAGGACGGTGGTGCCCTACTCGATGGTGCCCGGGGCGGGGATCGAACCCGCACTCGCCTTTCGGGGAAGGGGGGTTCAAGTACCGCGCAGACCGTCCGTTGGGTACGGGGTCATCCGGCAAAGCGTTGTCAGTGCGGGTCAGCCGTCCGCTCTGTTCGCCGAGAACCGGCGTGATCCACACCGTCCGGAGAATCCCGTGATCATTCTGTGATCACGCAGGCCCGGCGCTGCTCGAGCGCTACCCACCACCCCACCACCCCACCTCGACACCGGACCTCACACACGACGTTCGAACTGAGCCGGTGTGAGTACGGGCGGATCCTGCGCCGTCCACTCCGGGAGGTCGTTGTCGCCCGACACGATCACGTCGACGTTGTGCCCTCGTGCGAGCGCAACGAGATAGTCGTCATCCTGGCCGCGTGTCTCGGCGCGGATCTGGACCGGGTCGTCAACGAGATCGACGAGCGTCGCGATGTTGTCGACGAACTGTGTTGCGTCCTCCACGGTGATCCACTTTCGGAGCCGGGGCCGAGCGGTCAACACATCACGTACCCGGCGAGCAGCTCGGGACACATCACGAGTTGGAACTCCGCTGTACCCGCCAGCCACGACATCACGATGCGATGCGACGCCCCCGCTGAATCGCCGGCTGCACGAACACGTTCGCTTCGATCACGACCCTCACGGCGACAGCGACGTTCAGCTCGAACGTCGCCGGCGACGCACCGAACGAACGTCGTCGACGGCGAACTCGATGGCCGCGGCCTCATCCAGCGATTCGTTCGCGTCGACATTGAGGGACAGCGCGGTCCTGACGCCGGCCGTGTAGCTCTCCCACGCCGATCGGCGCGAGATCCCGAGCGCATCGCCGATCTGCTGCCACGAAGCTCCAGCTGCACGCGCCGCACGAACACGGTCACGCCGAATCCTGTCGATCTCCACCTCGCTGTCCGCGAGTACACCCAGCGCGACCAGCGGATCCTCCGGTAGCGATTCGGTAACGAGGATCCCACTCACACTGTCAGGCTGACCTGACATCGGGAGCGAGAGCAAGCCGTTCCCGATCCGCCCAGGCCCGGCGCTACGAGCGCCGTGACTGGTCTGCATCACACGCTCGTAGTACCGCTGTCGATGCTGCGCGTTCAGGCGGTCTTGCTGGTCTGTTCGAGCTCGCGGTCGACGGCGCGACGGATCCACGCCGACACTGACCGGTCATCGGCGTCAGCGGCATCGCGGATCTTGGCGAGCGTCTCGGGCGGGAATCTCACCGGGACCAGCTCGGACAGCCTCGACGTGCGGCGCCGGGCGGGTCCTTGGGGTGTTTGGTTGTCTGGGTCGGCGTAGAAGTCGTGTTCTTCTTGTCGGGACATCTTCTTGGTGGTCATCGGTCCTCCTTGTATCGGTCGGCGAGGTGCTTGGCAGCGAGGTAGCAGCCGATCGGTCGGCATCTGGTCGGGTCGTCGCGGTCGGACGGGGCGAGCGGCACCATCAACACCTCACCGGCGATCTCGGCGACCATCAACCAGTGCGCTGGTGGTTTGGCCGGGTAGAACAGCGGGTCGGAGTTCCAGATCTCGTGGATGTCGTCGATGCCGAAGGGGTCGTGCTTGAACAGGTGGGCGGCTTGTCGGTCGATCTCGAACGGGTCGGTGTCGTCCAACCGGTCGAGATCGAACAACTCACCCACACCATGAGTGTATTACAAACGGATACGGACGTCGAGGAGTTCAACCCGGAGGTGTTGCTCCGGCGATGAACGTGGACACGATGTAGGTGGCGTGCCGGTCGAGGCTGCGCCGGGTACGGTCGTCGTGATCACTCTGTGATCGTTCGCCGGATCTGCAGCTCGCACCTGAGCGCTGGCCGCCGCAACGTCCCAGCGAGGTGGTGCCCGGGGCGGGGATCGAACCCGCACTCCCCTTGCGGGGAAGGGGGGTTTAAGCCCCCCGCGTCTGCCAGTTCCGCCACCCGGGCGGGACACCTGGGTCGACGATAGACCCGTCGGTCAGGCCTCCTTGGCCTTGCGGCGCCGACGGGCGAGGAACCAGAACACCACGGCACCGACCGCCGCGAACACGACGAGCATCACCCAAAGCGGCCACTCGAACTCGAACCACAAGAAGTCGAACCGCGTCGCTTCGGTGTTCTGGACGACGAACAGCAATGCCGCGACGACCAGGACGCCCGGTGGGCCGAACCGACGGACGAGCTCGAACGTGCTCGGCTGCTCGGACTCGACCTCGTCGTCGCGCGACGACCTGCGCATGCCCATGCTTCCTCCCTCGGACGGTTTCGGCTCGAACGGTTGCGGCCTCCGACGCCTGGCATCTTCGCCGCCCGGACCGGTCGTGTCGAGCCCGACGCGGTCAACCCGCCTCGCGGACCGGGCCCAACGACGGATCGACGATCCCGATCCGGCCGCGACCCGACCGCTTCGCGACCAGCAGTCCGTCATCGGCCAGGCCCACCAGACCGGCCACCTGGTCCGTCGTGCCACTGGCGATGCCGACGGAGATCGACACGCTCACCGGCGGGTCGGCCGGAAGCCCAGCAGCGGTCCCGACCTCGAACAGCCGCGGTTCGCGGTCGTCGCGATCGTCGACGAGGTGCGGGACGCCGTCGTCACGCCACCGGAGCCGGGCCACTCGCGTTCGGATCCGCTCGGCGATCGCCCACGCATCGTCGGAATCGGCCCCGGGCAGGACCATGACGAACTCGTCGCCGCCGGGTCGGGCCAGCACGTCGCCGTCGCGCGCCAGCGATCCGAGCGTGGACGCCAACCCGACGAGCACGGCGTCGCCGAACGCGTGGCCGAGCTCGTCGTTGAACGCCTTGAAGTGGTCGATGTCGATCATCACCACCGACACCGGGCCGACCGGTGCCGCCGCGATCTCGGCGAGCCGATCGGACAGGCGGCGACGGTTGCCCACACCCGTGAGCGGATCGGTCTCGCTGGCGTGTTGCAACCGGCTGCGCTCGGCACCCAGGTGCTCCGCTTCGCGTTCGAGGCGACGTCGCGTCGCCTCCGAACCGGCCCGCCGGATCAGCTGCTCGACGAGCGCCTCGAACCGGCCGGACCGCAGCTCGCGAGAGTCGTCATCGGCGAGCCGGAGGTCGTCGAGGGCCGCCCGGTGATCACCCATCGCCTCGTGGACGCGCGACCGCTCCCGTCGAGCGA
>SKSP01000205.1 GCA_007122945.1 Ilumatobacteraceae bacterium
AGCGACATGCCGGCCTCGGCGGCACGGCGGCGCAACGTGGCATGGACCTCGTCGGGTACGTCCTTGACCTGGATGCTCGGCACGGAATCGAGACTAGCGCCGAACTGGCGCCTGAGCATGCATCGTGGCGCCACGAGCAGTGGGTAGGATCCGGTTCATGGGGACCGGGGTCGACCCTCGACCGATGTTCGCCGACGGGCGGCTCGCCGGGAGTCGCTGCCCGGCGTGCGGCCTCGTCGCGGTGCCCGCGGTCGCCCGCTGCTCGACGTGCTGGACGGTCACCGAGACGGTCGACGACATCGAGCCCGTCGGCACCGTGTGGTCCTCCACCGTCGTCCACCTGCCGGTCGGGCCGTACGAGGCACCGTTCGGGCTCGCCTACGTCGACCTCGACGTCGGCGCGCGCGTGCTCGCCCACACGCACGGCGACACGACGAACGGCGGCGCGGCGCTCGTCCCGCCGGAGACCCGCGTCCGGCTCGGCCCGAACGAACACGGCGACCTCGTCGCGACGCTCGAGGAGGTCCGGCGGTGAACCCGGTGTGGATCTCCGGGGTCGGCACGTCCGCGTTCGGACGGCTCACCGACCAGGCGCCCGAGGCGCTCGTCGCCGCCGCCGTCGGCGAGGCGATGGACACCGCCGGCGTGACCCCCGCCGACCTCGACGCGATCTATCTCGGCTCGGTGTTCGGCGCGCCCGGCATCGCCAACCGGGTCACCGACCACACCGGGCTCCACGGCGTGCCGATCATCCGCATGGAGGCCGCCTGCGCGAGCGGCACGACCGCGTTCCACGAGGCCGTCCAGAACATCGCCTACGGCCGGTTCCGCACCGTGCTCGCCATCGGCGTCGAGCACATGTCGTCCGCGTTCCCGCGCGGCCCGATCGTCCCCGAACCGACCGACCGCGAGCAACGCACCGGCCTGGCCCTCCCGGCCCTCTACGCGCTCCAGGCGCACCGCTACCTGCACGACACGGGCGCGACCGCCGAGGAGGTCGCCCACGTCGCCGTCAAGAACAAGCGTCACGGGTCGCTGAACCCCCGGGCCCACCTCGCCAAGGGCGACGTCACCCTCGACGAGGTGCTCGCCGCACCGATGGTCGCCGACCCGCTCACCCGGCTGCAGTGCTGCCCGCTCACCGACGGCGCCGCCGCGGCGGTCGTAACGAGCGACCCGGGCACGGCCGCCGGGCCGCCCGTCGAGGTGCTCGCCAGCGAGATGGTGTCGGGCGTGCCGTGGGGCGCCACCTCGCCCGACCGCTACTGGGGCGTCGGCCCCGTCCGCCGCGCGGCGACCGCCGCCTACGCCGCCGCCGGGGTCGCACCTGCCGACGTCCACGTCGCCGAGGTGCACGACGCGTTCACCATCGGCGAGGTCCTCGCCGTCGAGGCACTCGGGCTCGCGGAGGTCGGCACCGCCGCGACCCGGATCGCAGCCGGCGAGCTCACCATCGGGACCGACCGCGGCCCGGTCGTCAACCCGAGCGGCGGCCTGCTCAGCCGCGGGCACCCGCTCGGCGCCACCGGGCTCGCCCAACTCGCCGAGATCACCTGGCAGCTGCGCGGCGAGGCCGCCGGCCGACAGTTCCCCGATGCCCGCATCGGCCTCGTCGAGACGATGGGCGGTGGCGCCGCCGGCGTCGACGGCAACGCCGCGGTCGTCACGCTCCTCCGCCGAACCCGCTGACGGACGCCGGCTGAACCGTCCGCGCCGATCGGCCCGAAGGCGTCGATCGGCGCGGACGGAACGGGGTGGCGGGCGACGGGCGTCAGGTGAGCACGAGCGGCAGCGCCTCCAACCCGCGGAAGAACGGGAGGTGGCGCCGGGGCGGCCGTTCGGTGGCCACCCGGGCACCGGGGTGGCGGCGGGCGAGCTCGCCGATCGCGAGCTGCACCTCCATGCGCGCCAACGGCGCGCCGAGGCACACGTGGATGCCCGAGCCGAACGCGAGGTGGCCGTCGGCATCGCGCCCGACGTCGAGCTCGTGGGGGTCGGCGAACACATCGGGGTCGTGGTTCGCCGCACTCAACGACAGCGTGAGCACGTCGCCGCTGACCACCGGGCAGCCGTCGACGTCGGCCGGCTCGTACGCGATGCGCGCCGTCTCGGTGATCGGGCAGTCGAACCGCAGCAGCTCCTCGACCGCGCCCGGCACCAGGTCGGGCCGGGCCACGAGCCGTTCCCACTGGTCGCGCCGGGTCAGCAGGTGGAAGACGCCGTTGCCGATCATGTCGCTGGTGGTCACGTTGCCGGCGACCATCAACTGGATGCACAGGCTGACGATCTCGAGATCCGACAGGCGGTCCTCCTCGTCGCGGGCGCGCACCATCGCCGAGATGAGGTCGTCGCGCGGTTCGCGCCGGCGCGCCGCGACCGTGGTGCGGACCGTCGCCGTGGCGGCCTCGTAGGCCTCGCGGAGGCGGCGCTGCCGCGCGGCGTCACGCTCCGGGTCGTAGCCCCACAAGATGTCCTCCGACCAGCGCTTCACCCCCGCGGGATCGGCGTCGGCGAGACCGAGCATCTCCGCGATCACCCGGGCCGGGAGCGGTCCGGCGATCTCACGCACGTAGTCGATCTCGCTGCGGCCGGCGACGGCGTCGTACAGCTCGCCGACGATCCGGGCGACGCGCGGCCGCTGCTCCTCGACGGTGCGGGCGTTGAACGCCCGACCGACCAACGTGCGGATCCGCCGGTGACCGGGGTCGTCGAGCAGCACGAGGGGCGGCTCGTAGGCGTTGTCGCCGCGCCCCTCGACCACGCCGGTGCCGGCGATGCGACGCACGTACGACCCCTCCGCCGCCCGGCGGGCGTCGACGCCGAAGCGCTTGTCGCGCAGGAGGGCCCGCGCGACCTCGTAGCGCGTGACGATCGCACGGCCGTACTCGGGATCGGGCACGCAGGCTCGGGCGTCAGCCCGCAGCGCGTCGTAGACGGCGTGCGGGTCGTCGCGGAACCGCCCGTCGTGCGAGGTGGTCGCGACGCCGCGAACCGCCGCCGGATCGGGGTCGGATGCCATCACGTCGCCGTCACGTCGCCGTCACGTCACGTCACGTCGCCGTCACGTCACGTCGTCGTCCTGGTCACGGCGTTCGCCGGTCGTCAGGCCAGGCTCGCCTCGGCCTCGGCCTCGAGCAGGGCTCCGGGCAGCACGAGGCCGCTGACCTCCACCAGCGTGATCGCCGGCAGGTGGTCGCCGAACGTCTCGGCCCAACCGCCGCCGAGCTCGCGCCGGGCGTCCCGGTACGCCGCGAGGTCGGTGACGTAGATGCGGATCGCGACCACCTTGTCGGGTGTCGCGCCGGCCGCCCGCAACACCTCGGCCATGTTGTGCCACACCTTCGCCCACTGGGCGGCGAAGCCACCGGACACGACCTCCTGGGTCTCGGGGTCCGTCGCCATCACCCCGGCCACGTGGACCCGGCCGTCGTGTTCGACCGCGTACGAGTAGCCGCGTGCGGCCGGCCACCCCTCCGGCTTGATGGTCCTCATGTGGTTCCCCTTCTCGGTTCGTGAACGGCCTCGTGCCACCGCTCATGTGAGCACATCCGCGTCGCCGGACCCGACTCGGACGTGGCGTCCGTCTACCGTTGCGACCCATGGAGATCCACAACGGTGACGTCACGTTGAACGTCGAGGTCGACGGGCCGGAGAGCGCGCCACCACTCGTGCTGTTGCACGGCATCACCTCGACCCACCGGACATGGACGTGGTTGCTGCCCGACCTCGTGGCCGACTGGCGCGTGCACCGGCTCGACTTCCGCGGCCACGGCCGCTCCGACCGGACGCCCGACGGCTACGACCACGGGGGCTACGTGTCCGATGCCGCCGCCCTGTGCGCCGCGGCGGGATCGCCGTGCGTCGTGGTCGGGCACTCGCTCGGTGGTGGCACCGCCGCCGCGCTCGCCCAACGCCACCCCGAGCTCGTCCGGGCGGCGGTGCTCGAGGACCCACCGCTGTTGGTGCGCCCCCAGATGGAGGGCAACTCGCTGCTCGACGCGTTCCGCCTGATGCGCGAGTCGGTCCCCCGCTTCCAGGCCGAGGGCGTCGATGCGGCCACGCTCGCCGACATCCTCGCCGCCGCGCCGAGCTCGACCGGGCCGACGTTCGCCGAGCTGCTCCACCGCGACGCCATCGA
>SKSP01000195.1 GCA_007122945.1 Ilumatobacteraceae bacterium
GAGGGCGCGGAGTTGGTCGATGCCGGTTCCCGTCGTCGCACTGGTCCAGACGACATCGCCCGGCTCGAGTCGACAGCCGGCGGCCAGATCGCGCCGCCGGCGCTCGCGGCCCGACGACTTGACCTTGTCTGCCTTCGTGGCCACGACGGTGTGCGGCACCTCGTTCTCGCGCAACCACACGAGCATCTGCTCGTCGAGCGGCGTCGGACCGATCGCTCCGTCGACCAGCACGAACACCTGCACCAGCGACTCGCGGTCGAGCAGGTAGCCCTCGATCATCTCCGGCCAGTCGCGACGCACCCGGCCCGGCACCTTGGCATACCCGTAGCCCGGCAGGTCGACGACGGCGGCACCGTCGGGGCCCTCCCCCGTCCCGATCAGGTCGAACAGGTTCAACAGTTGGGTGCGGCCGGGCGTGTTGCTGACCCGGGCGAGCTGCTTGGTCGCGGCGAGCGCGTTCACGAGAGCCGACTTGCCGACGTTCGAGCGGCCGACGAACGCCACCTCGGCCCGGCGCTCCGGGAGCTGGCCCGGCCGTGACGCCGACATCGTGAAGCGCAGTCGGAGGGGGTTCATCCGACGATCAGCGAACCGAGCGCCCAGATCGCCGCGACGAGACCCAGACCGGCCATCAGCAGGCTCCGGGTGATCGGGGCCCGGGCCAGCTGACCGTCGTCGGTGCGTCGCTCCGGCGGCTTCACGACCGCCAGCAGGTTCCCGGCGAACAGCGCCCCGCCGAGGGCCAACACCAACCACGCGAGGAGGTCCTCTCCGAGGAACATGTGCCCATCTTGCCCCGTCACGAGCTGGAGGGAAGACTGGGCCGATGGGATTCCACCACGTCGCTCTCGCCACCCGGGACACCGCGGCGACCCACCGCTTCTACACCGAGGTCATGGGCTTCGAACTCGTCAAGGTCGTCTCGGCGCCGACACCGCCGCCGCCCGGCGAGACCGAATCCGGGGGGTTCTCCAAGCACTTCTTCTACGACACGAACGGTGCCGGCGTCACCTCGGGATCGGGCGACGGCGGCATGATCGCGTTCTGGGAGATCCACGACCCGACGATCGGCGACGACTTCGGTGTCGACATCAACGCCGCCACCGGGCTCCCCTGGTGGGTCAACCACATCGCCTTCGACGCCCCGACCCGGGAGGCGCTCGACGCCCACCGTGAGCGGTGGCGACGACACGGCCACACCGTGCTCGAGATCGACCACGAGTTCTGCGTCAGCATCTACCTGCGCGACCCGTCCGGCAACATGGTCGAGTTCTGCCACACGACCCGCGAGTTCACCGACGACGAGAAGCGGCGGGCGGCCGAGCTGCTCACCGACCCGACCCCACCGTTCGACCCCGACGCGATCGTTACGATCCATCACCCGGTCGACGACGCCGCCGTCGCCACGCCGGTGGGCGGCGGCTGATCCCCGATACGGTCACAGCGCCCGCCGTCGGTTCCGCCGACCACACCGGGGCACGAGGGAGGTGAGCCGCGCGATGACCGACCAGGACACGGGGACGCCCGACATCGGGCGCCTCATCGACGACGGCGCCAACGCCGAGCTCACCGCGTGGTTGTCCGCGTCGAGCCCCCTCGAGATCGCCGACGAGCTGACCCGGCTCGACGCCGCCGACACCGCCTTCACGTTCCGGCTGCTGCCCCGCGACCGCGCCATCGAGGTCTTCGAGATGCTCGAACCGGTCGACCAGCAGCAGGTGCTCGACGGCCTCCGCGACGACCGGGTCATCCACCTCATCGAGGGTCTCGACCCCGACGACCGGGCCCGTCTCCTCGACGAGATGCCCGCCAAGGTCGCCAATCGTCTGCTCAACCAGTTGAGCGTCGGCGAGCGCGCCCTGACGACGATCCTGCTCGGTTATCCGGAGGAGTCGGCCGGCCGGTTGATGACCCCCGAGTTCGTCTCGCTGCGCGACACGATGACGGTCCGGCAGGCGATCGAGAAGATTCGACGCGAGGGCCTCGACGCCGAGACCGTGTACGCCTTGCCCGTGCTCGACGACGAGCGCCATCTGATCGGGATCACCGGTCTCCGGTCGCTCGTGCTCGCGCCGCCCGAGCAGGTCGTCCACGACCTGATGACGACCGAGGTGGTGTCGGTCACCACCGACACCGACCGGGAGGACGCCGCTCGACTCGTGCGCGAGGCCGGCCTGATCGCGCTGCCCGTCGTGGACTCGGAGAACCGCCTCGTCGGCGTCATCACGGTCGACGACGCGATGGAGGTGCTCGAGGTCGAAGAGACCGAGGACTTCGCGTTCCAGGCCGGCCACAGCCCGATCAACATGCCGTACCTCTCGGTCTCGGCGCTGCGCCTCGCGCGGGCGCGCGCGGTCTGGCTGCTCGTGTTGATCGCGGCAGCGGCCCTCACGGTCAACGTGCTCCAGATCTTCGAGGCGACGATCGAGCAGCTGGCGACTCTCGCCCTGTTCGTGCCGCTGCTCATCGGTACTGGTGGTAACTCCGGTGCCCAGGCGGCGACGGCGGTCATCCGCGCGATGGCCGTCGGCGAGGTGCGCTTCACCGACCTGCCCCGCATCGTGTGGCGCGAGGCGCGGGTCGGCGTGATGCTCGGCGCGATGCTCGCCGCCGCGGTGTTCGTCCCGGTCTCCCTCATCTGGGACCTCGACCTCGGACTCGTCGTCGGCATCACGCTCGTGACGATCTGCACGTGGGCGACGATCGCCGGCTCGGCACTCCCTCTGCTCGCGAAGCGAGCGGGGGTCGACCCCGCCGTCGTCTCGGCGCCGGTCATCACCACGCTCGTCGACGCGACCGGTCTGGTGTTCTACTTCACCTTCGCCAAGCTGATCCTCGGCATCTGATGACAGTGGGCATCTGACGCCGATCGATCAGATGTCGACGTGGCCGGTGATCACCGTGACGGCGCTCCCGCCGACGCGGACCCGGCCACCGGGTGGAGGCAGCGTGACGTCGATCCGCCCGTCGCGGTGCACGAACCGGCCCTGGGTGGCGGTGTAGCGGTCGCCGGTGCGGTCCGTCGGTCCGAGTGCTGCGAGGTGGACGCCCACGGCAGCGTTCCCGCTCCCGCACACCGGATCCTCGGGCACGCCGTCGGCGGGGGCGAACGATCGCACCTCGACGGCCCCCTGCGGATCGACGGCGTACAGGTTCAGACCGGTGAACCGACCGACCCTCGACGACTCGGCGAGCGCTGCGAGATCGACCGCGACGTCGTCCATCGTGGCGCCGTCGGCGAGTCGGGCGGTGAGCCAACGCGGACCGACATCGACGACGCGCGGGTCGAGCAGTTCGACACCACCGGCGATCACGGCCAGCGCGGTCGCGTCGGCGCCGGCCGGGGGTTCGGTGACGACCGCTTCGGGAGCCTCGAAGGTGATCTGGCCGTCGGTGACGTGGAGCGAGATCAGACCTGCCCCACACTCCTGCACGAGGCGGTCGGTCGGCGCGACCGTTCCCGATTCGAGGACGGCGTGCGCGGAGCCGATGGTCGGGTGGCCGGCGAAGGGCAGCTCGGCCACCGGATCGAAGATCCGCAGGCGGTAGTCGGCCCCGGGATCGGTGGTCGGCAGCACGAACGTGGTCTCGGAAAGGTTCGTCCAGCGGGCGAATGCCTGCATGCGGTCAGCGTCGAGACCGTCGGCGTCGAGCACCACCGCCACGGGGTTCCCGAGCAGCGCCCGGTCGGTGAACACGTCGACCTGTCGGAACGGGCGGATCGTCACCGCGGCAGTCTGTCCGTCGGCGCGCGCCGGTGTCGAGTGCGTTCAACGGGGGGACCGCTCGGGGCGCCCCCGGTCGCCGAGGCCGAGGTCGACCGCCAGCGCCGGCAGGAGCACATCGCAGATCCCGCCGCCGGTCGAGGGTCGCCCACCCGCCACGATGCCCGCGACGACCGTTCGGCCCTCTTCGAGCACCCACGCGCACGATGTCGCCCCCGCGACCGTGCCCGTGTGCCCCCACCCGTACTGGTCGGAGAAGATCCCCGGCCAGCGCATGGTGTCGAGGTCGCGATCGGTGACACGGGCGAGAACGGCCGCCACGTGGTCGGTGCCCGCGAGCCACGAACCGGCAGCGCCGAGCCGATCGAAGCGGGCGACGCCACGTCCGTACGGCGCGTCGGAGGGA
>SKSP01000019.1 GCA_007122945.1 Ilumatobacteraceae bacterium
TATGGTGGGCGCAGAGGGACTCGAACCCCCGACATCTTCCTTGTAAGGGAAGCGCTCTAGCCGACTGAGCTATGCGCCCGGACGGGATGACCCTACCGGTCGGTGAGCGTGCGACGATCCGGAACGGAGCGTCGCCGGCGACGCCCTCGACGTCGGCGATGATGGTGGCGACATGGCCGTAGCTCGATCCGTCCTGTGCCCGACGCTGATCGGGCGTGAGCCCGATGTGGCGCTGCTGCGCGACGCGGTCGAGCGCACGTCGACAGGGCATGGGGGGGTCGTCGTCCTCGCGGGAGAAGCCGGAGTCGGGAAGTCGCGAGTTGGTCGCGAGGCGCTCGCGTACGCCCACGAACGGGACCTCGTCGTGTTGACGGGCCGGGCCGTCGAGGGTGGCACGTCGGTGCCGTACCGACCGCTGACCGAGGCGTTCCTCGGCGCGTTCCGCTCCAGCGGTCGACCGGAGTCCCCGGAGCTGCGGGGCTTCGAGGGGCATCTCGGCCGGCTCGTCCCGGCGTGGCAGGTCGACGGGGAGCCCGGCGCGGACGAGTCACCCGTGCTCCTGGGCGAGGCGGTCGTACGAGTGCTCAGAGTGACCGCGCGGACGACGGGAGCCGTGCTGCTGATCGAGGATCTCCACTGGGCCGACCCGGAGACGCTCGCCGTCGTCGAGTACCTCGCCGACGCGCTCGCTGACGAACCGGTGCTGTGTGTGGGCACCTGTCGGCCCGACGGGGCCCTCGAGTGCCTCGACCGGCTCCGCCGACATCCGCAGGCAACGGTGACCGAGTTGGCACCGCTGAACCCCGACGAGATCGCCCAGATGGTGGCCGACTCGTTGGGCGCCACGGATCCGCCCCACCACGTCGTGGAGTTCGTGATCGCCAACAGCGATGGGAACCCGTTCCACGTCGAGGAGCTGCTCGCCGGTCTCGTCGCCTCGGACACCCTGGTCTTCGACGGGACCTGGACCACCCCCGGCGAGCTCACCCCGTTCGTCCCCACCGACATCGCTCGCTCGATCAAGGTGCGGATGGCTGCCGTCGACGACACCGCGAGGCGGGTGATCCAGGCCGGAGCGCTCCTCGGCCGACGCTTCGACTGGAACCTCCTCCCGGCGGTCGCCGAGGTGGACGGGCGCGCGGCGGTCGACGCGCTCCGCCGAGCGGTCGACGCCCAGCTCATCGAGGTCGATCACCACGAGTTCCACTTCCGACACGCCCTGACCCGAGCAGCCGTGCTCGCCGAGCTGCTCCCGCCCGAACGAGAGGAGCTGGCGCGTCGGGCCCTGCTGGCGGTGGAACATGCGCATCCAGGGCTCCCCGGACCATGGTGCGAGCTGGCGGCCGAGCTGGCGGAGGCCGCGAAGGATCTTCCGGCCGCGGCCGCGCACCTCGTCGAGAGCGCGCGTCGCGCCCTCGACGCGGGGGCCTTGCTCACGGCCCCGGCCACCGCGCAGCGGGCGCGCACGCTCGCACGGGGCACGGACCTCGAACTGGACGCCGACGAGCGCTTCGTCCAGGCCGCCGCCCAGGCCGGCAGACCCGCCGACGCGCTGCGGGTCGGACGGCCCCTGGTCGCGCGGATGGAGGCTGCGGGTGTCGCCGCCGAGCGACGGGTGCAACTCCTGGTCGTGCTCGCTCGGGCGGAGCTGGCAGCCGGTGACACGACGGAGGCGCACCGAACGATCGAACGCGCCGGTGGACTCGCCTCGATCGAGCGTCTCACCGCCCTCGAAGCCGAGGTCGAAGCGGTTGCCGCGCACGTCGCGCTCGACGCCAGCGACCCCGCACACGCCGCGGCGTTGGCTCAGGCCGCCGTCGAGCACGCCACGGCGGCCGGCCGACCGGACGTGGCCTGTGAAGCACTCGAGGTGCTCGGGCGGGTCCAACGCCTGCACTCGCACGAACAGGCGATCGAGACACTCGAGCGGGCTGCCGCTCTCGCAGAGGCCCACGACCTCGTGGTCTGGGAGCTGCGGGCACGGCACGAGCTGGCGCTCGAGCGCTGGGTCGATGGCGACACGACCGACCTCCGCGCCGTGCGCAACCTCGCCGCGCGCCAGGGTGCCATGGTGACCGTCGCCGTCATGGACCTGGCACTGGCCGACGTCGCGTTGACGACCTTCGACCGCGACGCCTGTCTCCACCACGCACGAGCGTGCGTCGACGCGAGCAGGCGCTACGGCTTGGCGACCCTCCCGGTCGCGGAGCTGTGGCTCGCCGGGGCGCACGCCCTCGCCGACGATGCCGTCGCCATGGAGGCCGCCGCTGCCCGGGCGCTGGAGCGCGATCCCGACGATCCGCGGATCCTCGGCGACCTGTGGGGCCGGGTCCGGGCCACGCTGGCGATGGTACGGGACGACCGGGACTCGCTGCGCGACGCCCTCGACCGGATGATGCACTACGTGGGACTGGCTCCGGTCACGACCTCGATCTATCCGAACCGCCTGCTGTGGGTGCTCCTCCGATCCACCGACGACGACGACCTCGGCCGATCGGCACAGGGCGAGCTGAGCGGACTCGAGCACCTCGAGTGGTGGACCACGCTCGACGAGGTGCTCGATTTGGCGAGGGCCGTCACGCTCGGACGACAGGGCCGCGCCGAGGAGGCCACCCGGCTCGCCCGCGACGCGCTCACGCCGAGCCCCCAGCTCGCCGACGCAGTCGGTACCGCTCACTACCTCCACCTCGTGCTCGCCGAAGCGCAGATCCGCGATGGCTGGGGTGAGCCGGTCACGATCCTGCGTCCGGCCGAGGCGTTCTTCGCCGCGCGGGGCTACGACGCGATCGCACGTCGTTGCCGGGTCGCGATGGGCCGGGCCGGCGCGAAGATGCCACGGCGGGGGCGCGGCGACTCGCCGGTGCCCGAGCGCCTTCGCGCGTTCGGCATCACCAGCCGGGAGCTCGACGTGCTGCACCTCATCGTGGCGGGTCGCTCGAACCGCGAGATCGCCGACCAACTCCACCTGTCGCCCAAGACGGTCGAGCGACACGTCTCGAGTCTCTTCGATCGCACCGGCATCAGGAACCGGACCGACCTCGCTGCATGGGTGGTCCACGACGCAATTTGAGGGTGCCGTCCCCGATGTGCGCGGGCCGTGTCGCGTGCACGATCGGCGCATGCAGACCACCGTGCACGAGATCGCCCAGGACACCTACCGGATGTCGACGTACGTCGCGGAGGGGATCCCGGGCGGCTTCACCTTCAACCAGTTCCTGATCGACGCCGACGAGCCGCTCCTGTTCCACACCGGACCACGGGCGATGTTCCCGCTCGTCCGGGATGCCGTCGCCAAGGTGATCGACCTCGATCGACTCCGCTGGATCAGCTTCGGTCACGTCGAGTCCGACGAGTGCGGTTCGATGAACGAGTGGCTGGCCGCCGCTCCGAACGCCACCGTCGTGTTCAACGGTCTCGGCTGCGTCGTGTCGCTGAACGATCTCTCGGACCGGCCGCCCCGCGCCGTCGACGACGGGGAGCGTCTCGACCTCGGCGGGCACACCGTTCGAGTCGTCACCACGCCGCACGTGCCACACGGCTGGGAGGCCCAGGTGCTGTTCGACGAGACGACCGCGACCCTGTTCTGCGGCGATCTCGGCACCCAGGTGGGAGACGCGCCGGCCATCGTCCACGACACCGACGTCGTCACCGCGGCGTTGGCTGCAGAGGAGATGTTCAACGCCACCTGTCTGACACCGGCGACGGCGCCGACCATCCGCCGCCTCGCGGCGTTCGGCCCCCGCACCCTGGCACTCATGCACGGTCCGGCGTTCGCCGGGGACGGAGCGACCGTGCTCGACGCACTGGCCGACGCCTATGCGGACCGGCTGGCAGGAGCGACGGGGGATCAGCCCGACCCTGTCCGATGAGGCGCTGACCGCTCGTCGGACCGACGCCGCTCGGCGAGCAGCGCGTCGACGAGCGCAGGACTCGCTGCGACCACCGGGGTCCGTCGCGCATCATGGTCCATCACGGCGAGCTCACGCCCGTGCAGGTCGACGGCCACACCGCCCGCCTCCCGACAGATCAGGACCGCCGCCAGGTAGTCCCACACGCCGTGTGCGTCGTCGCTCATGTCGCACCAGCCGTCGAGACCTCCGCTGGCGACGAGGCA
>SKSP01000197.1 GCA_007122945.1 Ilumatobacteraceae bacterium
CAGGTTCGTCACCGTCGGGACCCCGTGGGCGAGCAGGTCGGCGACCGCCGCCGACATCTCGCCCCGATCGACCACCCGGAGCTGCAGCCCGGCCCGCGCGGCGGCGATCCGCTCCCGGTAGCGGGTGTCGTCGAGACGACCGGCGAGCTCGACCCGGTCGGCCACTCGGAGCCGGCGGGCGGCGGCCCGCACCTCGTCGGCGACATCACCCACGACGGCGCCGACGAACGTCAGGCGGGCGTCGTCGACGCCGTCGCGGTGCACGAGCGCGGCGAGCACCTCGACGGCCGTGACCGGCGCCTTGTTCGTGTCGAGCCACCCGAGGGCGACGATCTCGCGCCCGGCTGGCGGCGTCTCGGCGACCGTCGCGTCGGCTGCGGGCGGGTGCGCCAGCGGCAGGACGAGCGCCGGTGGTCCGCCGGGGCGGACCCGTCGGACCTCGGCGAGCGCACGCTCGCTGCTGACGATCACCGATCGTGATCGGGCGAGCGTCTCCTCCAGGAGGGTGATGCCCGCGCCGGCCAGTCGCACCGGGTCGAGCAGTGCCGAGTCCCGGACCGGTGGGAGGCGGCGTCGCGTATCGGCCCGGCACCGCTCGATCTGGTCGCGCAGGTGGGCGTGCGCCCACGCCGGGGAGCCCGACAGGTGGGCGAGGCCGACGTGCACGCCGACGAGGGTCGCCTCGTGGAGCCACACGTGGCACGGGACGGCGGCGGCGAGCTCGGCCGTCGCGACGTGGTGGTGCGAGCTCCCGAGCACGGCGACGACGTGGTCGAGGTCCCACGGTCGGACGTACCGGTCCACCGCTCGGACCGGCCACCGGTCCGGTCCGGCTCCGGCCGGCACCGGCGCGCCGGTCGTGTCGACGAGGCGGACCAGCCGCCCGAGGTGTTCCCCGTCGCCGGTCGGCGTCGCCCGATCGATCGCTGAGGCGAGCTCGACGTCGTAGCGCCCGATGCCCGACGACGAGCCCTCGAACGGCCCCGCGAGGCCGACGGTGGTGGCCGGCGGGCCGGCGCGGCGCGGGAACCGGGGGCCGAGGTAGTCCAACGTCGCGAGGGCGTCTCGGGCGACGCCGGCCCAGGTCCACCGCGCGACGGATCGTTCCCCGGCTCGTCGCAACACGTCGCGATGATCCGGATCGCCGAGGGCCCGTTCGATCGCGGCGGCCATGTCGTCGGGGTCGTGCGGGTCGAAGCACGCCGTCGGTTCGTCGAGCACCTCCGGGAGCGACGACACGCCCGAGCAGATCGCCGGCACGCCGCACGCCGCGGCCTCGAGCACCGGGAGGCCGAACCCCTCCTCGGTCGAGGGCATGACCGCCAGCTCGGCGCGCTGGAGCAGGGCGATCATCTCGTCGTCGGTGACGGCACCGGTGAACACGACGTCCTCGGCGACCCCGGCCTCGGTGGCCCATCGCTCCCATCGGCGCAGCACCACGTGGTCGTGGGCGGCGACGACCACCAGGCGGTGCGACGCCCGGACGCTGCCCGGGAGCCGAGCCCACGCTCGGAGCAGGCCGTGGGTGTTCTTGCGTTCGTCGCCACCGGTGACCGCGACGACGTAGCGGCCGACGTCGGGCGGCAGCACGCGATCGGGGCGGGGTTCGCGACGGACCGTGGCGGGGACGAAGCGGGGCTCCACGCCGGCGCCGATCGTGGCGACGTGTTCGCGGGGGAACGCCAGCTCCTCGGCGGCCGTCTCCGCGGCGAAGTCCGAGATGGCCAGCAGCACGTCGACGGTGCGGGCCAGCGGGGCGCGGACCTGGGCGAGGCGCCGGGCCGGCGGGTCGATCTGGTACACGTCGGGGTGCCGGTACGGGATCACGTCGTACATCACCGCCGCGACCGGGAGCCCGGCCTCCGTGACGACCCGCGGGATCGGGTCGAGCGGGACCGGGTGCAGCATCAGCTGCGTCGCGACGTACCACGTGGGGGTGCCGCTCCCTGGCGCCGACCGCTCCCGGACGGCCCCGCGGCTCCACGGGACGAGCCGATCGGGGGCGACCACGTCGGTGAGCAGCTCGGCCTCCGCGTCGGAGCCGACGAGCGCCGTGAACGACGCGTCGATCTCGCCGAGACCGCGCAGCAGACCGGTGACGTAGCGGCCGATGCCGCGCTGACGCGCGGTCGGGTGGTCGACCGGGCGGGCGTCGACCAGGAGGTGGACATCGCGACGGACGCCACGATCGGCGACGGGATCGACGTCACGACCGACGGCACGACCGACGTCACGGTGCGGGGTCGGCATCGGGCTCAGGCGTCGCCGGCGCGCGCCTCGAGCGCGGCGACCTGGTCGGCGAGCAGCGCCAGCTGCCGCTCGATCACCTGCGTCGCCCCGATGGCGGTGTCCGCGTCGAGGCGGAGACGCTCGGCGTGGCCGAGGAAGAGCGGCAGCGCCGGCTCCGCCCCCGACCGCACGTCGTGGTTGAGGGTCTCCACCACCTCGTGCAACTGGGCGACCACGTGGTTGGTCGTGAACACCACCTCGCGGATCTCGGCGACCTCGGCGCGCAGCTGGGTCACCTCGGCGCGCAGTGCGACCACGTGGTCGCCGCGGAGGCGACCGACCATCCCGGAGAAGCTCGGCACGAGCGGCAGGCTAGTACTCCACCCCGTCCAGTACCCTCGGCCGCCTATGGCGCCCGCCCCCGTGGAACGTCCCATCGTGCAGCGGCTGGGCGCGCTCGGATCGCTCGTCCCGAACCCGGTGCGCGACCTCGCCCGACCGCTCGCACGCCGCGTCGGCCTGGCCGCGCCGCCCGGCGAGTGGTGGCAGCTCGGCGTCGCGCCATGGGCACCTCCCCGGCGGGCCGAGCGTCGCGCCGGCGCCTGGTGCAACGTGTGCCGGTGGCAGGGGGCGTCGTTCGCGAGCGGCGCGCACAGCGAGTTCGCCCACTGCCCGAGGTGCGGCTCGATCGCCCGCGACCGGTTCCTGCGGTGGTGCTTCCTCACCCGGACCCCGTCGCCGGGCGGGGCGACGGTGATCGAGACGAGCCCCCGGATGGGCGACGACTACCGGGCGATGATGAAGCGCTGGTTCGACTACCGCACGAGCGACTTCGACCTCGGCGCCCACTCCGGCGACGTCCAGCTCGACCTGCAGGACATCGACCTGCCCGACGCCTCGCTCGACGTGGTGCTCACCGCCCACGTGCTCGAGCACGTCCCCGACACCGGCCGGGCGCTCGCCGAGCTGTTCCGGGTGATCCGGCCGGGCGGCCGGATGTACCTCCAGGTGCCGCTCGTCTACGGCGTCACCTCGGTGCCGGTCGAGCCCGAGTTCCACGCCGACAACACGCCGGTGTTCTTCAACTTCGGCTGGGACCTCACCGACCAGCTGCGCGCGGCCGGGTTCACCACGACCGTGCTCGTGACCGAGGAGTACGAGCAGGTGCTGCGCTCGGGCACGACCGACCACGACGCGAACGTCGACGGGTTCCACCTCGACCAGCTCGTCGAGCACGTCCGCCCCGACGACCTCACGGCGGTCGCCACCCCCGAGCAGGCCCGCCTCGTCGGCTTCCTCCCCGGCCACCACTTCGCCACCTGGGAGTGCCTCCGCCCCTGAGTCCTCACCGGGTGCGCGGCGACACCCGCTCGCGCAGGCACAGCCCGATCATCTCGAGGCCGAGCCGCACCGCCGCGCCGTGATCGCCGGTGACCGAGCTCTGCCCGACCCGCGGCTGGTACTTGACCGGCACCTGCACGAACGGCAACCGCAGCTGGGCGACGAGCAGCATCATCTCGAAGCCGAACGACGAGCCGTTCCCCCGGAACCACGGGGAGATCCGGTCGATGGCGTCGCGACGCAGCACCCGGAACGTGCACCCGACGTCGGACAGGTACACGGTGTTGAACAGCACCTCGGTGAGCTTGGCGACGGCCCAGTTCCCCCACCGCAGGAACCACCCCATGTTGGCCCCGCTCAGGATGAACGTCTGGACGGTGCGCGAGCCGAACACGACGTCGACGTCGGTCGTGAACGGCAGCAGCTTGAGCACGTCGGCCGGCTCGAACGTGCCGTCGGGCTCGCACACGCACACGAGGTCGGCGCCGGCGGTCTCGGCGAACCCGCGCCGGATGGCCGCGCCGTAGC
>SKSP01000514.1 GCA_007122945.1 Ilumatobacteraceae bacterium
ACGGCACGAGGTCGCGGATGTCGTCGCCGAAGTCGCCGGCCCACGGCACGGCGAAGATCGCCTGCTGGGTGACGGCGGCGAGGGCCGCGACGGCGACGAGGCCGAGACCGGCGAACACCACACCGCGCGCCTTCTGCGCGGCGCGGAACGTGACCGGCACGAGCTCGGCGAACACCCCGAGCGCGGGGATCGCGAACAAGAACGTGGTCGGCTGGGTGAACGGCCAGCCGAGCCAGGCCGCGAGCCCGTCGCTGCCACCGAACGCCGCACCGCCGTAGCGCAGGTCGACGACCAGGTACACGATCACGGCGAGGGCGACCGGCAGCGCCAGCAGCAGGCCGATGGCCGTCACGAGCGCCGACCAGGTGAAGAACGGCACCCGCCGCATGGTCATGCCGGGGGCCCGGGTCGTGAGGATCGACGTGGCGAGCGAGCCGGCGGCGGCCAGCAGGCCGAGCGCCATCAACGCGTGGCCGAGGAGGAACAGCACGACCATGTCGACGTCGGTGCCGCCGATGCCGCCGTCGTTGGCGAGTGCCACGATGGTCAACACGAGCCCCGACAACCAGGCGTAGAAGCCGGCGAGGGCGAGACGCGGGAACGCCAGCGAGCGCGCACCCAGCTGGAGCGGGACGACCGCAACCGCCAGCCCGAGGCCGAGCGGCAGCATCGTGCCGAACGACAGGCCGACGCGCTGGGCCTGGAACAGCTGGCTCACGACGTCGGCCCGGAACACCAGCTCGCCGCCGTCGGCGCGCTCGATGCCGAGCAGCAGGCCGACCGCGGCGGTGGCCAGGAATGCCAGCGCGGAGACGCCCATGAACAGACGGCCGATGCACTTGTGGTCGCTGGTCGTGACCCAGCCGGCGAGGCCGCCGAGGAACGAACCCGACGACTCGCCGGTGTCGGCGGCGAGGGCGTCGGGGCTGGTGTCGATCGTGGTCATGTGTCCGTGCAGCTCGCTTGTCCGGGGGTCACGGCGGATTCGGGGAGAGACTACTGCCACGGTCGTGGCGGCACTGAAATCCGCGGGCGGGTCACGACGGGTGCCGTCACGAGACGCCGTGGCGGACGAGCACGTCGATCGTCATCGCGGCGAACAGACCGGTCACGTACGTGATCGAGTAGCCGAACACCCGCATGCTGGCCTGCGGGGTCGGGTTCCGCCCGAGGCGCACCGTGGCGACGAGGAACACGACACCGAGCACGACGGCGGTGACGCCGTAGATCCATCCGAGCTCGGCGACCGGGATCAGCACGATCGTGGTGACGACCAGGGCGGCCGTGTACCCCACCATCTGGCGGACCGCGTCGGCGAGGGGCACCACGGCGGGCAGCATCGGCACGTCGGCGGCGCGGTAGTCGTCGGCGTACTTGATGGCGAGGGCCCAGAAGTGCGGCGGGGTCCACAGGAACATCGCGACGAACAGCACGATCGGCGCCCAGTCGAGCGAACCCTGCACCGCCGCCCAGCCGACGAGTACCGGCACCGCGCCGGCAGCACCGCCGACCACGATGTTCTGCCGACTCGTGCGCTTCAGCCAGATCGTGTACACCCCGACGTAGAACGCCGTGGCCGACAGGGCGAGCACGGCGGCGAGCAGGTTGGCGCCGACCCAGAGCACGGTGAACGCGGCGATCTCGAGTGCAACGGCGAACACCAGGGCGTCGCGCGGTCGGACCATGCCGGTGACGAGCGGTCGCCCGCGGGTCCGTTCCATCAGCCCGTCGATGTCGCGGTCGACGTACATGTTGAAGGCGTTGGCGCCGCCCGCCGCGAGCGTGCCACCGACCAGCGTGATGATCACGAGCGTGGTGGGTGGCCAGCCGCGCTGGGCGAGGACCATCGTCGGCACCGTCGTGATCAGCAGCAGCTCGATGATGCGCGGCTTGGTGAGCGCGACGTAGGCGCCGATGACCGACGTGGGTGCGCGCCGCGCGCCGTGCGCCACGCCGCCCGGCGCCAACCGGGAGGGAACGAGGGGTCGGCTGCCGACGGCCATGGTCGGATCATCGTACGACCGTGCCGACGCGGCGGCCAACGCCGCCGGCCCGGCCCGATGTCACCCGCCCGATGTCACCCGCCCGATGTCACCCGCCGCGCCGATCAGCGTGGCGGGCGGCACAATGGTGCGGTGCCGCCGACGCTGAGCCCCACCGAGGTGGTCGACCCCGATGTCGACGCGGGGACCGATGCGGCTCGCCCGTGGGTCGTCATCGTGTGGAACGACCCGATCAACCTGATGAGCTACGTGACGTACGTGCTCCAGAAGCTGTTCGGCTACTCGCTCGAGAAGGCAACGGAGCTGATGCTCGACGTCCACCACAAGGGTCGCGCCGTCGTCGCGAGCGGTTCACGCGAGCAGGCGGAGATGCACGTGTTCCGTCTGCACGAGCACGGCCTCTGGGCGACCATGGAGCACGACGAGTGAGGGCCCGGTGCTGAGGCCCCCGATCCGGCGCAAGGGTGACGCGTTCGTCGTGCGCCTCGGCGACGACGAGAACGAGCTGCTGAGCCGTCTCCTCGCCGAGTTGCGCGCCCTGCTGACGACCGACGATCCGGCCGCCGTGGCGCTGACCGGTCGGCTGTTCCCGGCCGCCTTCCCCGACGACCCCGAGCGCGAGGCCGAGTACCAGCGCCTCATGCGCGACGAGCTCGTCGCCAGCCGACTGGCGTCGATCGACACCGTCGAGGCACTCCTGGGCGACGAGTTGTCGAGCGGCGACGGCCGGCTCGACGAGGATCAGCTGACGGCGCTCATGCGGTCGATCAACTCCTTGCGGCTCGTGCTCGGCACGATGCTCGGCATCCGCGGCGACGACCCGGACGAGGGCGACGAGGGGGACGAGGGGGACGCCCCGGACGAGGTGGACCCGCGGCTCGTCGGCTCCCCCGAGCACCACCTGTACGGCTACCTGTCGTGGCTGCTCGAACACGCCGTCCGAGCCCTCTCGGGCCGCTGATCGGGCGCACACGCGCCGGTCAGCCCCAGTCGTAGGCGCCCTGAACGTTGACGGTGACGTCGATCCGTCCGCTGCTCGTGACCGGGCCGCCGACGTCGTCGAGGCCGAGCCATGCGATCAGCTTGTCCTGGTCCTCGACCCGGAGCCGGGCGCAACCCTTGCTCTGGGGCGAGCGGGGCACGTTGTTGGCGCCGTGGATCGCCTGCCCGCGGTCGAAGTAGAGCGGGCGGTACATGTTGCCGTTGAGCGGGTTGTCGTTCTCGACGGGGAACGTCGTGCTGTTGTGCCAGCCGTCGTTGTGCAGGGCCGGGTCGTACCGGAAGGCCGGCGTCCGGTCCTGGTCGCGGGTCTCGTGGCCGGGTTCGCCGGTCGAGGTCGGGAACACGTAGGTGATCCGCTCGTCGCTCTCGCCGACGAACATGATCTGGCAGGTCTGGTCGATCAGGATCCAGCGCTCCGACAGGATCGCCGTGGTGAACGGCACGCGGAGCTCGGTCGTCGCGAGCAGCGTCGCTTCCTCCTCGCTGCCGGGCTCCATGTCGTCGAGGCTGATCGGCAGCCCGAGCGCGACCCGCGCCGCGCAGAGACGCTGCCGGGTCACCGGGCCGGAATCGCCGTCGATCACGAGCGGCGGGATGCCGTAGCCGTCGAACAGCTCGTTGAGGTGCGTCTGCTGGACCTCGACCGCCTCGCGGGTGGCCACGGCCACGACGGCCGCGTTCCGCTCGGTGCGCTCCTCGCCGGTGATGTCGTCGATCCCGTTGTCGACGCACACGTCGAGGAGCTGGCCGGGGTGGATCACCTCGTCGCCGAGCCCGTTCTCGGCGCGGATGCTGGCGGGGAAGACGGTGTCGTCGTCGAATCGGTCGGCGATCAGGCTGAGCGACTCGCCGGGGGCGACCTCGACCACGCAGTCGGGGTCGTACACGTCGAGGGGCGGGGGCGGCTCGTCGGGCACCGGCGCCAATTCGCCCGACGCCACGTCCGGGTCGCCCGCGGGATCGGCCGGATCGGCGGCGGGATCGTCGACCGCGTCGTCGGTGGGCGCGTCGGTGACCGGGGGCGCATCGGTGACCGGGGGCGCATCGGTGACCGGGGGCGCATCGGTGACCGGGGGCGC
>SKSP01000354.1 GCA_007122945.1 Ilumatobacteraceae bacterium
CAGCGGGCGCTGATGCACCTCGAGCTCGACCGGCTCGACGAGCTGCGCGCCGACCTCGAGCCGCTCGCGCTCCCGGGGGCCGACCACGCCCACACCTTCGGCGCGCTGATCGGCCTGATCGACGGGACGCCCGCGACCGTGCTCGAGCTCGCCGCCGACGACCAGGGTGCGCACCGGCGGACCCCGGCCTGACACGCTGAGCCGATGGCCGAACGTCGTCATCGCATCGAGCACGTCAACGGGATCCGCCTCCACGCCGTCGAGTCGGGGTGGGACGCCGGCCCCGATCGGCTCGTGCTGCTGGTGCACGGGTTCCCCGAGTCGTGGTACTCGTGGCGCCATCAACTCGACGCGCTCGCCGAGGCGGGCTGGTGGGCGGTCGCCATCGACGTGCGCGGCTACGGGCGTTCGTCGGCGCCGACCGCGATCGAGGCGTACCGGATGACCCAGCACGTGCGCGACAACGTGGCGCTCGTGCAGGCACTCGGCGCGACGTCGGCGGTCGTGGTCGGTCACGACTGGGGTGCGCCGATCGCGTGGACCTCCGCGTGGTTGCGGCCCGACGTGTTCCGCGGCGTGGCCGGGCTGTCGGTGCCGTTCGCCCCGGCCGGGCCGACGAAGCCGTCGGACGCGTTCCGGGCGATGGGCGGCGACGAGGAGTTCTACATCGAGTACTTCCAGCAGCCCGGGCGGGCCGAGGCCGAGATCGAGGCCGACGCGCGCCGCTGGCTGCTCGGCTTCTACTACTCGATCTCGGGTGATACGCCGTCGATGTTCGTCGGCGGTGGCACCGTCGCCACGGTTCCCCACGGGGCGCGCATGTGCGACCGGTTCACCTACCCCGACGACGGTACCTGGCCGACGTGGCTCACCGCCGACGACCTCGACGTGTACGTGGCTGAGTTCGAGCGCACCGGGTTCACCGGTGGGCTGAACCGGTACCGCAACGTGGACCGCGACTGGGAGGACCTGTCGGTGTTCGCCGGTCGCCCGATCGAGGTGCCGGCACTGTTCGTCGGCGGCACGAAGGACGGACCGACGCTCTGGGGCGCCCCGGCGATCGAGCGCTTCCCGAGCACGCTGCCGAACCTGCACGACCTGATCATCCTCGACGACTGCGGCCACTGGACCCAACAGGAACGTCCCGCCGAGGTCAACGACGCCCTGCTCGACTTCCTCGGTGTGCTCCGCTGACCGCGCCGATCGAATGGCGCGTCAGTACGAACGCGGGAGGCCGAGCACCTGCTGGGCGACGTAGTTCAGCGACATCTCCTGGCTGACGGGGGCGATGCGCATGATGCGGGCCTCGCGCCAGTAGCGCTCGACGTGGTACTCGGTGGCGTACCCCATCCCGCCGTGGGTCTGCACGGCGGCATCGGTGGCGTGGCCGCACGCCTCCGCGGCGAGATACTTCGCCGAGTTCGCCTCGGCGCCGCAGTCGAGCCCGTGGTCGTAGCGCCAGGCGGCCTCCATCGTCTGCAGCCACGCGGCGCGCAGCTGCATCCGGGCGAGGGCGAGCGGGTGGCTGATCGCCTGGTTCGCGCCGATCGGCCGGCCGAACACCTCACGATCCTTCGCGTACTCGGTCGCCCGCCGCAGCGCCGCCTCGCCGATGCCGACGCCCTCACCGGCGAGCAGGATCCGCTCGGGGTTCATCCCGTGGAGGATGTGCCGGAACCCCTTGCCCTCCTCCCCGACGAGCCGCCAGCCCTCGACGGGTAGCCCGTCGTAGAACACCTCGCAGGAGGCGACCGCGTTGCGGCCGGCTTTCGGGATCGGGCGGATGTCGACGTGGTCGGGGTCGAGGTCGACGAGGAACAAGCTGAGGCCGTCGAACCCCGAGTCGGCCTCGCCGGTACGAACGAGCAGCAGCACGACCTCGGACTCGAGCGCCTTGGAGGTCCAGATCTTGCGACCGCTGATCCGCCACCCGTCGCCGTCGCGGGTTGCCCGGGTCGTGATGCGTGAGGTGTCGGTGCCGGCGTCGGGTTCGGTCACACCGAACGCGACGTGCAGCTCGCCCGCCGCCGCGCGCGGCAAGAACGCGTCCTTCAGCTGGTCGTTGCCGAACACGACCACCGGGTTGAGCCCGAAGATCGTCATGTGGATGGCCGAGCACCCGTTCATCGCCGCCCCGCTGGCGGCCACGGTGCGCAAGACGGTGGCGGCCTCGGTGATCCCCCGGCCGCCGCCGCCGTACTCCTCGGGGATCGCGATGCCGACCCACCCGCCCGCCGCCATCGCCTCGTAGAAGTCCCACGGGAACCGGTGCTCGGCGTCGCAGGCCGACCAGTAGTCGTCGTCGAAGCGGGCGCACACCGCCCCGACCGCGTCGGTGATCAGCTCGAGATCCGGATCGACGGCGAAGTCCATGACACGAGTTTGGCCGGGCAGGTCCGCGACGGTCGGATCAACCAGCGTGCTCGTCGTCCAACATCACCCAGAATGCCTCGACCGAGTCCTCGTCGAGCGCAGCGAAGATCGCAACGGCGTTGAACAGAACTCCGGAACCGACGTAGACACGTACGTCCGGATCCTCCGTCGGCATGGTGTAGCGCTCGAAATCGCTCGCCAGCATGTCGCGGATGGCGGGGAGCTCGAGCAACAGGAAGTCGGTGACCGATGGGCTGCCGTCCGCTGCTCGCTCAACTGGGAGCAGTTCGTCAAGTCGATCGAAGAACTGCTCGCTGAAGCGGACGATCCGCTCAGGCACGTTCTCGGCGTTGCTCGCCGAGACGCAGCGCGGCCGTCTCGACCTCCGAGCGAAAAGGCTCGGGGACCTCGTCCCAGTTCTGCGCCCGCGAGGAGTCGATCACCGCAAGACGCTGCTGTGGTGTCATCCGTTCGAGATCGGCCGCAGTGACGATCTGGTTCTCGCCGCTCACCTCTGTCACGCTATCGCGCTCGGGGCAATCCGGAGTTTGATCTGCCGCTCATGTAGCCGTTGACGTCGATCAGGAAGTCGGCCGCGGCGAACGTGTACACGCACACCGTGCCGCCCGGGCCGAGCTTCGTCATCACCGAGTTCGGCACCACCTGACCGGCCACGTAGTTGAGGTTCGACGCGTTCGGTGGTTGACTCCCGCACGGGAACACCGTCGCGTAGCCGGACCCGTCGGGCGCCACGGCGGTCACGTTCAGCGACACCGCTGCCGCGCTCTCGGGCACACCACCCCGACCGGCGATCGCGACCTCGCGCACCGAACCGGCCGCGATCGGACCGCCGCCGGAGGCCTCACCGTCGGCCGTCAGGCCCGGGCCACGGGTGTCGAGCATGCGGGCCGGCACGAGGGCCTCGAACGACGCACTCGCCGGGAACGACGCGTTGACGTCGATCAGGAAGTCGGCCGCGGCGAACGTGAATACGCAGACGGTCCCACCCGGGCCGAGCTTGGTCAGCACCGAGTTGGGCACCACCTGACCGGCCACGTAGTTCAGGTTCGACGCGTTCGGCGGCTCACCTCCACACGGGAACAGCGTGGCGTAGCCGTCGTCACCGGGAGCGACCGCGGTGACGTTCAGCGAGACGGCCCCGGCGTCGAGCGGCACGCCGGCCCGACCGGCCACCTGCACCTCGCGGACCGAACCGGCCGCGATCGGGCCACCGCCGGAGGCCTCACCGTCGGCCGTCAGACCCGGGCCACGGGTGTCGAGCAACCGGCCGGGGGTGAGCGGGAGCACGTCGTCACCGGGAGCGAACGCACCGTTCACGTCGACGAGGAAGTCGGCCTCGGCGAAGCTGAAGATGCAGATCGTGCCGGCGTCGCTCACCTTGGTGAGCACCGAGTTCGGGACGACCTGACCGGCCACGTAGTTGAGATTCGACGCGTTCGGCGGCTCCCCCTCGCACGGGAAGACCGTCGCGTACCCGTCGGCGAGCGGTGCCACCGCGGTGACGTTGAGCGACACCGCGGCGACGTCGTCGGGCACCCCGCCGCGACCGGCGACCGACAGCTCACGGACGGCCCCGGCGCCGATCGGACCGTCGCCGGAATGCGAGCCGTCGACCGTCAACCCCGGGCCGCGGGTGTCCATCAACCGGGCCGGCACGAGCGACAGGAAGCCCGGCGGAC
>SKSP01000194.1 GCA_007122945.1 Ilumatobacteraceae bacterium
ATCGCCAGATCGACGCCGCGCCGCCACTCGTCGTCGCCCGTCACCATCTGCGCACGGGCGCACGCATCGGCCAGCGCGGCGACCTCGATCGGTTGCTGGTCATAGCGTCCGACGCCGTCCGTCGGGCCGGCCCCTCCGACGGGGGTCGGCGAGAGGTGGCCGTCGGCCGTCTCGCGGTCGAGGAGCCAGCGCAGGACCGTCAGACCGTGATCCACCACCGCCGGGCGACCGAGAGCGTGTCCGGCGGCGATCAGCGCCTCGGGCACCGCTGCGTTGGCGTACGACAGCCGGGGCTCGGGCCACGGCCACCCGGGGTCGCTCGGCAACGGACCCATCGCGGTGACGGCGTCGGTGAGCAGGGCGCGGGCCCGCGGATGACGCGGCGCGAGTTGGACCACCTCCGCCGCGCCGAGTGCGGCGAACGCCATCGCCCGGCGATGCGGTGAACGCTGCCCCACACCGTGGCCGAAGTACGACAGCGCACTGGCTCGCATCCACGCCTCCGGAGCGAGGCGGGCGGCGGTGCCGAATGCCCACACGCTCCGACCCCAGCAGTCCTCCACGCCGTGGCGGCCCTTCCAGCGACCACGTGCGGTGCGCCGGTTCCGGATCCGGCCCGTCGCGTCCTGCGACGCCGCCAGGAACCGGAATGCCGTCCGACCGAGCTCGCGGACCGCCTGACTGCCGTCCGGCTCACGGACGACGACGATCAACAGTCGTGCGACGTCGTCGGTGCAGTAGCCGTGCTCGCGCCGCGGCGCGGCGTGGTCGGCGTGTTCGAAGATGCCGATGCCGTCGCTCATCGACAGGACGTGACCGAACGATGGCAGCGTCACGACGACGCCCCTCGCCCGACGGCGCCCTCCCGTCGTGCGCCGACGAGTCGATCGCCGAGCCCGACGTACCGTCGGGCCACCGCCGGCCACGACAGGTCCGGCGCGAGCCGGCGCGCTTCGGCCGCCATCGCCGCGGCGAGCTCGGGGTTCGTCACGACGGACCGGATCGCCGCGCCGAGCGCCACGGGGTCCCGCTGCGGGACGACGATCCCGGCGCCGCTCGCGAGCAACTCGACGGCGTGCGGGAACGCGGTCGACACGACCGGGCGGCCGGCTGCCACTGCGTCCACCAGCACCCCCGAAGTGACCTGGTCCCGTGAGTCGTACGGCAGGACGACCAGGTCGACCGATCGGATCAGGTCGGTCAACGAGGTGAGGTCCCGATACGCGTCGTCGAACACGATGTGCTGGGCGGCCGGTGACCTCGCCGCACGGTCGACGAGCATCTCGCGGTAGCTCTCACCGGAGTGCTCGCGGACCTTCGGATGGGTGGCGCCGGCGATCACGTACTCCGGGTGGGGGTGAACGTCGACGAGCTCGGCGAGCGCATCGATCGCCCACTCGATGCCCTTCCCCGGCCCGAGCAACCCCCACGTCAGCAGACGGGCGGGGCGGACGGCGGCCCCGCTCGGGTCCGCCGACGCGGATGCCCCCGGCGTCGCGGCCCCGTGCGGGATCACCATCACCTTGGCGGGGTCGACGCCGAAGCCATCGATCAATCGGGACCGTGCCGTGTCGGTCATCACCACGACGACGTCCGCCATGGCACACACCCGCTGGAGGACGACTCGCTGGTTCGCGGTGGGCCCGGTCACGACGGTGTGCGCCACCACCACCATCGGCGCGTGGATCGCGGCCATCAGCTCCAGGACGTCCTCGCCGTCGGGGCCGTCGTACAGGCCGTACTCGTGTTGGACGATCACGACGTCGGTTGCGTTCAGCACCTCGACGGCTGCCCGGTGCGACCCCGACGCGTCCACGAGCGGCGCGAGGACGAGCGCGTCCTCGAACGGCGGCGCGGAACCGCAGCGCACCACGTCGACGGAGGCGCCGTCGGCGATCAGACCGGCCGCGAGCGCGGCCGAGAAGGTTGCGATCCCGCACGAGGTGGGAGGGAAGGTCGAGATGATCCCGAAGGACCTGACGTGGTCGCCACGCCGTGGGGCGGATGGGATCTGGACGACGGTGTGCACGGCGGAACTCCTTGATCGGCTCGTGCGAGGCACGGGCCTGCGGAGGGCGACAGCGTGTCAACGGCCGTCCAGCCCAAGCGGGCGCACTCGTCCGAGAGGACGTGGTGCCAGCCTACCGGCCGGCGCCCCGATGCATCATCGGTAGCCTGGCGTCATCCACGTCCGCCACCACGACACCGACCCGGCCGTCCCGCTCCGGGTCGCGGTGCTCGCTCCCATCGCATGGCGGACACCACCGCGCCACTACGGCCCCTGGGAGCAGTTCGCCTCGCTGCTCACCGAGGGGCTCGTCGCCGCCGGGCACCACGTCACGTTGTTCGCCACCGCCGACTCGATCACCACCGCCGCCCTCCACGGCACCGCCACGACCGGTTGGTCCGAGGATCCCTCGATCGAGCCCAAGGTCGCCGAGTGCCTCCACATCGCCGCCGCCTTCGAGCGCGCCGACGAGTTCGACATCATCCACAACGGTTTCGACTTCCTCCCGCTCACCTACAGCGGTCTGGTCCGGACGCCGGTGGTCACGACGATCCACGGGTTCTCGTCGTCCCGCATCGTCCCCGTCTACGAGCGCTACGACGCCACGACCCACTACGTCGCGATCAGCGATGCCGACCGGCACACCGGGCTGATGTATGCGGCCACCATCCACCACGGGATCGACACCGACGCCTTCGCGGTCGACCCGGATCCCGGCGACCATCTGCTCTTCTTCGGACGGATCCACCCGGACAAGGGAGCGGCCGACGCGATCGAGGTCGCCCGCCGGACGGGTCGACGACTCGACATCGCTGGCATCGTGCAGGACCAGGAGTACTTCCGCGACCACGTCGAACCGCACCTCGACGACGTCCACGTCCGCTACGTCGGACCCGTCGCCGCCGACCGTCGGGCCGCGACCCTCGGGGGAGCCCACGCCCTCCTCCACCTGATCGACTTCGACGAGCCGTTCGGCTACAGCGTGGCGGAGGCGATGGCCTGCGGTACCCCGGTGATCGCCAACGCCCGTGGTTCGATGCCCGAGATCATCGACCACGCCACGACCGGGTACCTGGTCGACACCCTGGACGACGCCGTCGCGGCGGTCGATCGATCCGAGTCGCTCGACCGCGCCGGCATCCGCGAGCAGGCCGTGACCCGTTTCGGAGCCGCCCGGATGATCGACGAGTACGTGGCCGTCTACCGGGCGATCCTGCGCGGTTGACCGGGCCCGTCGTCGTGCGGCGGGTCAGCCGTTGCCGGTCAACGCTTCGAGCTGGCGGGTGTAGGTCGCCATGTCGAAGTAGTCGCGCCACAACGTGATCGAGCCGGTGTCGTCGACCTCGAAGACCCCGGCGACCGGGAGCTCCAACCATCCACCGTCGAGTCGGAACCGGTCCAGTCGTTCGTTGAACACGTGGCGACCGCTGACGACCTGACGCCGCACGGGCCAGTCGACCTCCTCGGCCGGCCCGAGGAACGCCTCGAGCGTCGCCCGGGCGGCGTCGCGACCCACGATCGGTGCGATCGGGACGTTCTCGTACGAGACGTCGTCGGCCAGCATCGCTGCGGCCGCCTCGATGTCCTTGCGCTCCACCGCCGCGATGAACGCGGCCACCACCTCTCCCGGGTCGGTCATGCTTCGTCACGGTACCCGACCGTGTCCGTTCGCGACGTCCGTGTTAATGTTGACTATTCAGATCAGCATTTGAGCCTTTTCGAACGGAGCACCACATGAGCACGTCCACCGAGGGACTGAACGCCGTCGACATCGCCGCCGTCGCCGGACTGGCCACCAAGATCCAGCAGGAGCCCGACGTCGCCCGGACCACGTGGCGAGCGGAGGTGACCTGGGACGGGGGCTTCCGCTCCGCGGCGACGATCCGAGAGTTCTCCCCGACCGCCTCGGACGAGCCCGCCGCCCTGGGCGGCACCGACACCGCCCCGAACCCCGTCGAGCAGCTCCTCGCCGCACTCGGCAACTGCCTCGCGGTCGGCTATGCCGCCAACGCGACCGCGGCGGGCGTGCCGATCGACGGCCTCCGG
>SKSP01000055.1 GCA_007122945.1 Ilumatobacteraceae bacterium
ACCCACCTGCACACCCGGCGCGAACCCACCATCCACCGTCGAACCACCCAGCCGCGTATCCAACAACCGCGCCGGCACCAACGACACGAACCCCACCGCCTCCGAACTCGGCGCCGCCACGGTTCCCGCGGCGAACGGATCACCCCAGAAGGTGTTGTCGCCCCAGCACTGGAAGACGCCGTCGTCGCGCACGGCACAAGAGTGGAAACGCCCGGCCGACACCTGGGTGAAGGCGCCCGGCGGCGGCGAGGCCTGACCGGAATCGTTGGAGCCCCAACACGCCAGTGCGCCGTTGGCGTGGATCGCGCACGAGTGGTGCCGGCCGCCGAAGTCGTCGCCGCCGGAGGACACCTGGGTGAAGGTGCCCGGCGGCGGCGAGGCCTGACCGTGAACGTTGGAGCCCCAGCACGCCAGCTCCCCCGAGGTGCGCACACCGCACGAGTGGTCCGCTCCGGCCGACACCTGGGTGAACGTCCCCGACGGCGGCGACGACACTCCTTGTTGCTCAGACCCCCAGCACGCCAGCTCACCCGAGGTGCGCACGCCGCACGAGTGGTCCGCTCCGGCCGACACCTGGGTGAAGGTCCCCGACGGCGGCGACGACTGACCGAGGTCGTCGCGTCCCCAGCACGCCAACTCGCCACTGGCGCGGACCGCGCAGGAGTGGTGCATCGCCGCCGAGACCTGCGAGAACGAACCCGGCGGCGGCGACGCTTCGCCGTCGGGACCCTCGCCCCAGCACGACAGCGCACCGGAGGTGCGCACGCCGCACGCGTGAGAGCGCCCCACCGACAGGCTCGAGAACGCACCCGACGGCACCTGGCCGAGGGCCGGTGGGCTGATGAAACACGTCACGGTGCCGTCGGTGCGCACACCACAGGAGTGCGGATCTCCGGCCGAGATCTCTGCCACATCGCCGGTCGGTGGTTGCTCGGCCCAGTCACCCCAACACACGACGGCGCCGTTCGTTCGCACCGCGCAGGCCTGGCCCGACCCGGTTGACACCTGGGTGAAGATGCCCGACGGCGGCGACGACTGACCGAGGTCGTTCTTCCCCCAACACGCCAGTTGCCCCGAGGTGCGCACGCCACAGGAGAACTCGGGCCCGGCCGACACCTGCGAGAACGCTCCCGACGGCGACGCCGTCTCGCCGTGGAAGTCGAAGCCCCAGCACGCCACCGAGCCCCCCGCGCGCACCGCGCACGAGTGCGACCCACCGGCAGAGATCCGCAGGAGGGGTCCCGCTGGGGGGTCGAAGAGGCTGTTGCTCCCCCAGCACTGGAAGCTGCCGTCGGCGCGCACCGCGCAGGCCCGGTTCCAACCGACGGACACGTCGACGAACGATCCCGACGGTGCCGAGGTCACCACGCCGGAGCCTTCGCCCCAGCACGCCAGCGTCCCGTTGCTGCGGAGTGCGCAGGCGTGATTCAACCCTGCTGACACTCGGGAGAACGTCCCCGCCGGTGGCGACGTCAGCCCCAAGGCGTCCGTCCCCCAACAGTCCAGCGCGCCGGAGGACCGGATCCCGCAGGTGAAGCTCCCGCCCGCGCTCACGTGGGTGAACGTCCCCGGTGGCGGCGACGACTCGCCGGACTGCCCCCCGGACCAACAGGTCACGCCTCCGTCGGCCCGCACCCCGCAGGCGTGGTTCGAGCCGAGCGAGATGCTCGGTCGGCTCGTCGTGTTGCTCCCGATCCTCGGCTGCGACGCAACCACGGTCGACGTAGCGTCGGCCGTTACCCCTCGTGGAGCAGGGCCAGCGAGACCTACCGCGAGTGCGATCAGCACCCACAACGCCATGGCGACCGACACCGGCCTGGCGGCGCGCCCGCGCGACCTCACCACCTCGACGCCCGTCGCCCACACCGCAAAGGCCCTCCACGCTCGTAGCTGGGCAGCAGTCTGCCCGAAGCGATCACCACCGGCAAGGGGCGCGCCGAAGTCGGTCGATCGCGCGGCTGGCGATCGGCACGCGAGCACCCCCGCCGGAGCCAGGGACTCGGTGGTTCACGCCGACTCGGGGTTCTGCATCGCTGGACCCGGCCGTCCGATCACGTGACGGCTTGTTCGAAGACGAACACGTCACGAACCTGGTTCGTGTCGTCGGGGACCAGGTTCGATGCCCAGGAATGGAACGCGATGCTGCCGCAATCGGCGCTGATCGTGGGGCGCCAGGCGTGGTAGGTGGCGGCGGGCGCGCCGCCGGAGGCAACGCTGGCCACCCCGGTGATCCCGGTCTGGCGGTCGTGGACGTAGACCTGGACCACGCCGTGGGTTTCCTGCGGTACGAGGTCCTGTGACCAGGATTCGAACGCGACGCAGCGGCCGTCAGCCGAGATCGACGGCCTCTGCGATCCACTGTTCACCTGTTCACCGGCGCTGGTCACACTGACACGAGTCGTGACGCCGGCGACGCGGTCACGGACGAACACGTCCCACTCCGAGTTGGTGTCACCGGGCACCAGATTCGCCGCCAACGAATGGAACGCGACGTATCGGCCGTCAGCCGAGATCGACGGCCACACCGACCCACGGTTGGAGAACGGGCCACCGTCGGCTTGGGTGCCGTCAGAGGCGAGATTGACCCGGGTGGTAACCCCGGTGTGGCGGTCGTGCACGAACACGTCGCTGACGCCGTTGGTGTCGCCGGGAACGAGGTTCGTTGCCTCCGAGTCGAACGCGACGTAGCGGCCATTGCCCGAGATCGACGGGGATCCGGAGGGGCCGTCGGCCTGGGCTCCGCCGGGACCGACGCTGACCCGGGTGGTGACGCCCTCCACACGGTCGTGCACGAACACATCGTCGGTACCGTTGGTGACACCGGCGACGAGGTTCGTCGCATGCGAGCGGAACGCGATGTAACGGCCATCAGCGGACAGTGACGGATCCGAGGAGTGGTGGTTCCCTGGGGTGCCGTCGGTCGCGACGCTGACGTGGTGGGTGGTGCCGGCGTGGCGGTCGTGCACGAAGACGTGGTCGGTGAAACCCTCGTGGCTGTCGTCCGCGAGGTTGCGCGCGTTCGACTCGAACACGACATACCGGCCGTCGGCCGAGATCGACGGGTTGACCGAGCGGCCGTTCGCTCGTTCACCCGAGCTGGTCACACTGACCCGGGTGGTCGTGACGGTGTGACGGTCGTGAACGAACACGTGGGACGAACCTCCCGACCCGAGGCCGTCGAAATCGTAGGCGTCGGACTGGAAAGCGACGTACCGGCCGTCAGCCGAGATCGAGGCGTCGGTGGAACCGCCCGTGTCCGGCACGATGAGCGGACCGAGCAGGGTCGTCGCTTGGGCGCCGCCGGTCACCACACTGACCCGCGAGGTGGTGATCGGGTTCGGATTGATGGGTGCCGGGCCCGAACCCGTCGTGCCCTCGGGGAACCAGCCGAGGACGTCGACCGCCACGTCGGTGACACCGGTGTGGTTGTAGATCGACACCCGACCACCGTCGCCGAGGGGCACGATCACCGTGTTCGGCAACGTCCGCCCCACATCCAGGTTGAGGTTCGACGCGTTCGGCCGATCAGCACCCGTGGGCCACAACGTCATGAACCCCGCCGCGCTCGGGTTGATCGCCGTCACGTTCAACGCCACCGCGCCCGCACCGACCAGCGGCACCCCACCACGTCCAGCCACCGGCAGCGCCCTGATCGACTCCGGGCCCAACGGCCCCGTCTCGCGATGCTCCCCATCGACCGTCTCGCCAGGCACGCGCGTGTCCATCAACCGCGCCGGCACCAACCCCACGAAACCCGAACCCTCGGGGAACCAGCCGAGCACATCGACCGCCACGTCGGTGACACCGGAGTGGTTGTAGATCGAGATCGCACCACCCTCGCCGACCGGCACGATCACCATGTTCGGCAACGTCCGCCCCACATCCAGATTGAGGTTCGACGCGTTCGGCCGATCAGCACCAGCCGGGAACACCGTCACGAACCCCGCAGCACTCGGGTTGATCGCGGTGACGTTCAACGCCACTGCACCCACACCGCTCCCCGGGACACCTCCACGGCCCAGCATCGGAACGGTCAACACACCCTCG
>SKSP01000014.1 GCA_007122945.1 Ilumatobacteraceae bacterium
ACCGCCACCAAGGAGGCCGGCCAGATCGCCGGACTCGAGGTGCTCCGCATCATCAACGAGCCGACGGCGGCCGCCCTCGCGTACGGCCTCGACAAGGGCAGCTCCGACGAGATGGTCCTCGTGTTCGACCTCGGCGGCGGCACCTTCGACGTGTCGGTGCTCGAGATCGGCGACGGCGTGTTCGAGGTGAAGTCGACCCACGGCGACACCAACCTCGGCGGCGACGACTGGGACCAGCGCATCATCGACTGGCTCGTCCAGCAGTTCAAGGCGGCCCACGGTGTCGACCTCTCGAGCGACCGGATGGCCGCCCAGCGGCTCCAGGAGGCCGCCGAGAAGGCCAAGATCGAGCTCAGCCAGGTGCAGCAGACCCAGATCAACCTGCCGTTCATCACGGCGACGGCCGACGGCCCGCTGCACCTCGACGAGACGCTCAGCCGCTCCAAGTTCCAGGAGATGACCGCCGACCTGATCGAGCGCTGCCGCGTGCCGTTCGAGCAGGCGCTCTCCGACGCCGGGGTCAACAAGGGCGACCTCAACCACGTGATCCTCGTCGGCGGCTCGACCCGCATGCCGGCGGTGACCGACCTCGTGCAGAACATGACCGGCAAGGAGCCCAACAAGACGGTCAACCCCGACGAGGTCGTGGCCGTCGGCGCCGCGATCCAGGCCGGCGTGCTGCGCGGCGACGTGAAGGACGTCCTGCTGCTCGACGTCACCCCGCTGAGCCTCGGCATCGAGACCAAGGGCGGCGTGATGACCAAGCTCATCGAGCGCAACACCACGATCCCCACCAAGCGCACCGAGGTGTTCACCACGGCCGAGGACATGCAGCCGTCGGTGGAGATCCACGTCCTGCAGGGCGAGCGCGAGATGGCGAGCTACAACAAGACGCTCGGCAAGTTCCAGCTCGTCGACCTGCCCCCCGCGCCGCGGGGCGTGCCACAGATCGAGGTGACGTTCGACATCGACGCGAACGGCATCGTGAACGTGTCCGCCAAGGACCGCGCCACCAACAAGGAGCAGACGATGACCATCTCCGGTCAGTCCACGCTCGACAAGGACGAGATCGACCAGATGGTGCGCGACGCCGAGGCGCACGCCGAGGAGGACCGCAAGCGCCGTGAGGAGGCCGAGGTCCGCAACAACGCCGACTCGCTCGTCTACCAGACCGAGAAGGTCCTGCGCGAGCAGGGCGAGAGCGTCTCGACCGAGGAGAAGGCCGCCGTCGAAGGCCCGCTCGACGACCTGAAGAAGGCCCTCGAGGGCAACGACACCGACGCGATCAAGACGGCGACCGAGGCGCTCATGTCGGCCAGCCAGGCGTTCAGCCAGAAGCTCTACGAGGCGGCCGCACGCGACGCCAACGCGACCGGTTCGTCGGCGAGCGGCCAGGACGCGTCCGACGCCGGCGCCGGCGACGACGACATCGTCGATGCCGAGATCGTCGACCCCGACCCCGACGACGCGGAGAAGTGAGCGACGCGATGGGCGGCCGCCGTCGCGACACCGGTCAGGACACGGGTGCCGACACGGGTGCCGACACGGGTGCCGAGGTCGACCCCGACCTCGATCCGGGTGTCGAGCGCGCGAGCGAGATCGACGATCTCACCGGTGAGGTCCCGGTCTCGGTCCCCGACGATCTGGCCGATCTCGAGGAGCTGGAGGAGACGGTCGAGCACGACATCGCCGACCTCGAGACGGTGCTCGCCGAGCGCGACCAGTTCAAGGACATCGCCCTGCGCCTCCAGGCGGACTTCGACAACTACCGCAAACGGGCCGCGGCCCAGGTCGGCGACGAGGTCGAACGGGCCACCGGCCGCCTCGCCGAGGCCCTCCTGCCGGTGCTCGACGCCGCCGAGGCCGCCTACGTGCGTCATCCCGACGAGGTCGGTCCGCTGCTCAACGCGATGCTCACCGAGCTGAAGAAGCACGGGCTCGAGACGATCGACCTCGAGGGGCAGCCGTTCGACCCGAACCTGGCCGAGGCCGTCGCCCACGAGGAGGGCGACGGTGGCGAGACGATCGTCGCCGAGGTGTTGCGCAGCGGCTATCGATGGAAGGGCAGGACCCTGCGACCCGCGATGGTGCGGACCCGCGCCTGACCGCAGCCGGGCCGGGTGATGGACGGGGCCAGCGGGCCGAGGGAGACGAGGCCGAGGGAGAGAGGCCGAGGGAGAGAGGCCGAGGGAGAGAGGCCGAGGGAGAGAGGGAGGTGATCGACCGTGACCGCACAACGTGAGTGGTTCGAGAAGGACTACTACCAGGTGCTCGGTGTGCCCGAGGGCGCGCCTGCGAAGGAGATCACCAAGGCGTACCGGAAGCTGGCGCGCCAATACCACCCCGACCAGAACCCCGGCGACGCCACGGCCGAGGACCGCTTCAAGGAGGTCACCGCGGCCTACGAGGTGCTCGGCGACGCCGCCAAGCGCAAGGAGTACGACGAGGTCCGGGCGATGGGTCCGATGGCCGGCATGGGCGGCCCCGGCGGTCCCGGCGGCTTCACGTTCAACGTCGGCAACATGGACGGCGGCATCGGCGACCTGTTCGGCCAGATGTTCGGCCAGCGCGGGACACGCACCCGCAGCGGCGTGGGTCCCCAGCGCGGCGCCGACGTCACGGCCCAGCTGACCCTCGACTTCGAGGACGCCGCGCGCGGGATCACCACCACGCTCCACCTGACCAGCGACACCGCCTGCTCCACCTGTGACGGGTCGGGTGCCGCCCCCGGGACGTCACCGACCGTGTGCTCACAGTGCGGCGGGCGCGGCGTCGTGGACGACAACCAGGGCTTGTTCTCGTTCTCGGCCCCGTGTCGCGCCTGCCAGGGTCGCGGCAGCGTGATCACCTCGCCGTGTCCGACGTGCGCCGGTTCGGGCACCGAGCGTCGCCCGCGGCAGGTGCAGGCCCGCATCCCCGCCGGGGTGTCCGACGGCCAGACGATCCGCCTGAAGGGCAAGGGTGCGCCCGGCCGCAACGGCGGACCGGCCGGCGACCTGCTCGTCGACGTCAAGGTCACCCCGCACCGCCTGTTCGGACGCTCGGGGAACGACCTCACGATCAAGGTGCCCGTCACCTACCCGGAACTGGTGCTCGGTGCCGACATCGACGTGCCGACCCTCGAGGGCGACCGCGTGACGCTGCGCCTGAAGCCGGGGACCCCCGACGGGTCGCGCCACCGCGTGCGCGGTCGGGGCATCACGACGACCTCCAAGAAGGCCGGCTCGCGGACCGGCGACCTCATCGTGACCGTCGAGGTCGTCATCCCCGACCACCTGACCGACGAGCAACGTGCCGCGGTCGAACAGCTCGCCGCGGCGACGCCCGCGAACCCGAGGAGCGCGCTGTGAGCGAGACGCGATCGGCGCGAGCGGTGTACGTCATCTCGGTGGCCGCCGAGCTCGCGGGCATGCACCCGCAGACCCTGCGCATCTACGAGCGACGCGGTCTGGTCCAGCCGGCGCGCACCCAGGGCGGCAACCGCCGCTACAGCGACGACGACATCGACCTGCTGCGCCGCATCTCCGAGTTGGCCGACCAGGGCATGAACCTGGAGGGGATCAAGCGGGTGATGGAGCTCGAGCAGGAGAACGCCGAGCTGCGGCGCCAGCTCGAGACGGCCCGCCACCAGGCCGCGACGGCGATCGCCGAAGCCGAGCGGCGCCAGCGCCGCGACCTCGTTCCGCTGCGCCAGGCCGTCGCCGTGTTCGGCGAGCACCGCCGCCTCTTCGGCCGCGACTGACCGCGCACCCGATCCGTCGCCTCCGGGGTCCGCGCCCGGTCACTCCCAGCGGAGGTGGAGCGCGTCGAGCGCGTCGTCGAGGACCGCGGCGACGAGTGGGTCGGGGAACCGGGGGTGCACGGCGTCGTCGAGATCGGGGACCGGTGGCAGCGCGGCGCCGTCGGGGAACCCCAGCAACGCGGCGAGCGGATGCTCGCGGTCGGTCACCATCAGCTCGTGGCCCGGCTCGTGTTCCGGCTCGTGTTCCGGCTCGTCGTCGGTCGGCTCGTCGTCGGTCTCCACGGTGTCGGAGCGACGCCAGCGGGGGAGCAGCTCGGGTTCGATGGTGAGCTCGTCGCCGAGGGTCAGGAGCGCCGCGACGGCGTGCTTGCACGCGGAACGACCCCATCCGTCGTCGTCGGGACAGGTGCAGCGGACCGTCACGTCGGCGCGCGACGGCACCCCGTTCCCGGCTCGGGTCTCGATCGTGACGACGTAGGGCTCGCGCCGCGAGCCGAGCACCTCGGCCGTCACGACACCGTGGCCGACGACGATGTCGGTCACCGCCCGGTCGGAGAAGTAGCGCTTGCCGCGAGCGAACCGGCCCGGGTCGCTCATCTCGGCCGCGAGCACCCGGATCGTCGTGGCGGCCATCAGGCCGGGGCGGTCGGCACCGAACGGGGTGCGGGGGCGGCTCACGACCACGCCTCCCGGCCGCGCGCGGCCCGGCGGTTCTCGGCCAACCCGGCCTCGGCCCGGTCGAGCACCACCAGGTCGCGCAGTTCGTCGGTGCTCAGCTCGGACAACCACGCCTCACCCGTGCCGACGACCGCGTCGGCGAGGGCGCGCTTGTCGTCGATCACCTGGCCGATTCGCTCCTCGACGGTGCCCTGGCAGACGAGCTTGTGCACGTTGACGGTGCGGGACTGGCCGATGCGCCACGCCCGGTCGGTCGCCTGGTCCTCGACCGCGGGGTTCCACCACCGGTCGTAGTGGATCACCTGGGAGGCGGCGGTCAGGTTCAGCCCGGTGCCGCCGGCCTTCAGCGACACCAGGAGCAACGGGGGCGCGCCGCCCGACTGGAACCCGTCGACCATGTCGGTGCGCCGGCCCCGGGCCACGCCGCCGTGGAGGAAGGGCGCGTCGATGTCGAAGCGTTCGCGCACGTGGCGCTGCAACAGGTCGCCCATCTCGCGGAACTGGGTGAACACGAGTGCCCGCTCGCCGACGTCGAGCAGCTCGGCCACGAGCTCGTCGAACCGGGCCAGCTTGCCGGACCGACCGGCCAGGCGGGATTGGTCGCGCAAGGCGTGGGCCGGGTGGTTGCAGACCTGCTTGAGGCGCGTGAGCGCGGCGAGCACCCGACCGCGCCGCTGCATCCCCTCGAGCTCGTCGGCGTCGGCGAGCAGTTGGTCGACGACCTGCTGGTAGAGCACCGCCTGCTCGCGGGTCAGCTGGGCGAACGCGACCTGCTCGATCTTGTCGGGCAGGTCGGGGAGCAGACGGCGGTCGGCCTTCGTGCGCCGCAGGACGAACGGCTGCGTCAGCCGGCGGAGCCGCTCGGCGGCGTCGGCGTCGGCGTGGCGCTCGATCGGCATGCCGTAGCGCTCGCGGAAGCGCTGCTGACTGCCGAGCAGGCCGGGGTTGACCGCGTCGAGGATCGCCCACAGCTCCGACAGTCGGTTCTCGACGGGGGTGCCGGTGAGCGCCAGCTTCTGGACGGCGGCCAGTCGCCGGACCGCCCGGGCGGCCTTGGTGGCCGGGTTCTTCACCATCTGGGCCTCGTCGAGCACGACGGTGGCCCATTCGACGCCGGCCAGCTCCGGATCGCGGGCGAGCAATCCGTACGTGGTGATGACCACGTCGGGCGGGGCGAGTGCGCCGTCGCCCACCATCAGCTGCCGACCGCCGCCGTGGTGCACCGCGACCTGCAGCGACGGGGTGAAGCGGCGGGCCTCGGACTCCCAGTTGTGAACGACGCTGAGCGGACACACCACCAGGTGGGGCCCGGGCCGGTCGACGAGGTGGGCGAGGGTGGTGGCGGTCTTGCCGAGGCCCATGTCGTCGGCGAGGCACCCTCCGAGGCCGAGATCGGCGAGGAAGCGCATCCACGCCAGCCCGCGCCGCTGGTAGTGACGCAACTCGCCGGTGAACTCGTCCGGCTCGGTCGCCTCGCCGAGCCGGTGGTCGGGCAACCCGGCGAGCAGTTCGGCGACCCAGTCCGCGCCGTCGGTGCCGGTGTCCGCGCCGCCGTCCGCGGCGCCGATGACGCCCTCGCCCTCGCCCTCGCCCTCGCCCTCGCCCTCGCTCTCGCCCTCGTCGGTCTGGCCCTCGCCGGCCGCCAGGGCGAGCAGGCGGGCCGGACCGACGCGCGCATCGCGCTCGCGGTGATCGTCGAGCGTCCGGCGGGTCCGACGGAGCGCCGCCGGTTCGATCCGGACCCACCGGTGCCCGGTGTGGAGCAGGGTCGCACCGGCCGCGGCCATCCGCTCGAGCTCCGCGTCGGAGATCGGGGTGTCGTCGACCACGGCGTCCCACCGGACGAGCGCCTCGGCGTCGAAGCGCGAGGTGCGGTCGTCGGCGGGCGCAGGGGTGGCGCGCCCGCGGACCGCCACGGCGGCGCGGACCAACTTCTCGGGGCCGATCAGTTCGATGCCGAGCTGGTGCAGCTCGTGCGGGGCGACGTCGAGGAACTCGTCGGCGTCGTCGAGGTCGATCTCGATCGAGTCCGGGTCGGTGGCGCTCGCCAACGGGGCGAGCACGTCGACACGTGCCGCTGCGTCGGCGGCGGCCGACCGCAGCGCCTCGGCGAGCGTGCCGAGCTGATCGGCGCCGCCCGCGAGCTGCAGCGCCTCGGGTGCGCCGCGCCACACCTCGGCGGCGGTGCACCAACGGCCCGCATCGGCGTCGTCGACGAGCTCGAGCCCCACGCGCCACGGATCGCCGGGGTCGTCGGGGACGGTGAGCCGGACGCGCGGGCGCACCACCGGCTCGCCGGCCACACGGCGGACGTGTCGGGCCAACCGGTGCCCGAGGTGGTCCAGTGCGGCGTGGTACTCGTCGCTCCCGTTGCGAACGGTGGGGTCGGGGCCCGCGAGCGCGTTGAACACCGCTCGCGTCGCCTGGATGTCGGGTTGCCGCCGGCGCCCGAGCTCGGGTCGCCACCCGGTCAGATGGAGCTGTGTGCGGGCGATGCCGTCGACGAGCGCGGTGAGGATGTCGGTGGTGGACGCACTCGAACCGAGACGGCAGATCGGCGGTGCGGCGGCGGCGACCGTGGCGAGGTGGTCCGCCAGGCGGCCGTCGAGACACGGCCGCCAGCGGGCGACCGTGGCGGGCCCCTCGTCGACGACGACGGGCACGACGTGCCCACCCGTGACGAGCCGCACGGCGAGTCGGGTCAGGTGGGCGAACCAGGCGAGCGACGCCGAGAGCTGGCCGTCGGTCGGGGTCTCCGACAGCCACACCGCCGCGCCGTACGGGTCGAGCGTCACGGCGGACACCCGGCGCGGCGGATCGCCCGGGTGCGACAGGTCGACGGTGCCGAGCTCGCCGTAGGAGACCGGGCTGTCGTGCCACGCGTCGTCGACGCCGCTCCAGCGGTGCCGGCCGAAACCTCCGTACAGCCACGCCCGGCCCGCCGGCTCGCGTCCGTCCCACCCCCACACGTGGAGCGCGCCGGAGCGCCACGTGCCCTGGGCCACGTGGGGCGGCCGATGACGGGACATGCGGGGGAACCTACCGACCCGGTGTCACAGCCACGCCGTAGCATGCGACCCGTGGCGCACCCGCTCCCGTACCGTCCGTGGTCGGGCGGCCCGTTCCGCTGGCGCCTGGGGCTGCGGCCGCTCGACCCCGACGACTGGATCGAACGCAGCGCCGATCACGCCGAGCAGATGGCCGCCAAGGCCGCGGTGCTCGCCCGGCACCACGACACCGCCGTCGTCGTGGCCGACGACGTGATCGCCGAGGCGACCGAGGTGCTCGGCGCGCTCGTGGACCATCTCGGCCGGCGCTTCCCCGACGAACCGGTCGTCCCCGACGCCACGGTGCATCCCCTCGACGCCGCTGGTCGGCTCGTGACCGAGGACCTCGTCCTGCTCGTCGAACGCGACGGGCGGCTGGTGGTGGGTGGCGGCAGCGTGTGCTTCCCCAACCGGTGGGACCTGCGCTCCAAGCTCGGGCGCACCATGGCCGAGGTGCACGCACCGGTCCCGCGGCTCGACGAGCAGCTGGCCGGCCCGATCGACGGGGTGCTGACCCGGCTCCGCCCCGATCGCGGCTACTGGCGTCTCGGATGGGGCGTGCTCGACACCGGCGAGCTGTACCAGGCGGTGGACGGCACGGCGCCGCCGCGTCCGGGGGCGCACGGCGTCGACCAGCTCACCGCGGCGGACATCCATGTCCGGGTCGAGCGCGAGACGCTACGGCGCTTCCCGGAGACGAGCTGCGTGTTGTTCACGATCCGCACCCATGTCGCGCCGCTGACGTCGATCACCGCGGATCCCGACGATGCCGGTCGCCTCGCCGCGGCGATCGCCGCGTTGCCGTCCGACGTCGCCGCGTACAAGCAGCTCGACGACCTCGGCGAGCGCGTCCTGGCCGAGCTCCGCCGGTCGTCCTCGTAACGGACGGACGTCGCTCGTCGCTCCGATGTGACGGAGGTCGCCCGGTTGTGTACGTTGCTCCCCACGGGGTCCGGAGGGGGAACTCCGTCGGGCACTGCCGGCATGCACTGCCGACATTCGGGAACGACATTCGGGAACAGAACGGGGGAGCGATCGTGGCACTACTGGACGTCGAGGACGTCGTGGTCAGGTTCGGGGGTGTCGTCGCGCTCGACGGCGCGTCGTTCACGATCGACGAGGGGCAGATCTGCGGACTGATCGGTCCGAACGGCGCCGGCAAGACGACGCTGTTCAACGTCATCAGCCGGTTGTACTCGGCGAACTCCGGATCGGTGACCTTCGACGGGACCGACGTGTTGACGCTCGCCCCGCACGAGATCGCGTCGGTCGGCATCGCCCGGACGTTCCAGAACCTCGGGCTCTTCCCGGCGAGCACGGTCCTCGAGAACGTGATGATCGGGGCCCACCACCACACCACCACCGAGTTCTGGCGGGCGATGTTCCGGACGCCGGGTGCTCGTCGGGAGGAAGCCGAGACGCGGGATTTCGCGATCAGCATCCTCGACGAGCTCGGTCTCACCGACGTCGCGAACCATCCGGCCGTCGGCCTCCCCTACGGCACGATGAAGCGCATCGAGCTCGGGCGGGCCGTCGCCTCCCGGCCGAAGCTGCTGATGCTCGACGAGCCCGCCAGCGGCCTCACCCACAGCGAGGTGGAGGAGCTGGGTCGGCTCATCGTCGAGCTCCGCGACCGGTACCGGTTGAGCGTGCTCCTGGTCGAGCACCACATGGCGATGGTGATGAGCGTCTCGGAGAAGGTCGTGGCGCTCGACTTCGGCACCAAGATCTCCGAGGGCACCCCCTCGGAGGTGCAGAACGACCCGAAGGTGATCGAGGCCTACCTCGGAGCGCCGGCATGAGCCTGCTGACCGTCGAGAACCTGGTCGCGAGCTACGGCGCCGTCCGCGTCCTGCACGGCATCGACTTCGCGGTCGAAGAAGGCCAGGTGGCCGTCGTGCTCGGCGCCAACGGGGCCGGCAAGACCACCACCCTCCGGGCGCTCTCGGGCATGGTGTCGTGCAAGGGCAGCATCCGCTTCGACGGTACCGAGCTGATCGGGCGCTCGACGGAGGACATCGTGCGTCGCCGGGTCGCCCACGTCCCGCAGGGCCGCGGCACGATCTCCCAGTTCACCGTCGACGAGAACCTGCAGGTGGGTGCCTACATCCGCAAGGACCGCGACGGCGTGCGCGACGACATGGAGCGCATGTTCCGGCTGTTCCCGCGCCTCCAGGAGCGCCGCTCCCAGGCTGCCGGGAGCCTGAGCGGCGGCGAGCAGCAGATGCTGGCGATCGCCAGGGCGCTGATGATGTCGCCGAAGTTGGTGCTGTTCGACGAGCCCTCGCTCGGTCTGGCGCCGCTGATCGTGCGCGACCTGTTCGACACGCTGCGCCAGATCAACACCGAGCTCGGCGTCACGATGCTCATCGTCGAGCAGAACGCCCAGCTCGCGCTCGAGATCGCCCAGCAGGCGTTCGTGCTCGAGACGGGGGAGATCGTCGCCAGCGGCGATCCGGAATCGGTCGGCAAGGACGACGCGGTGCGCCGCGCGTACCTGGGACATTGATGGGTCACTGAGGGGGAACGACACATGGAACGCTTCATCCAGCTGGTCTTCGACGGGATCGCCACCGGCTCCATCTATTCGCTGGTCGCGCTGGCGATCGTGCTCATCTACCGCTCGACCGGACTGAAGAACCTGGCCCAGGGCGAGATGGCGATGTTCTCCGCCTTCGTCGCGTGGCAGTTCCACGCGTGGGGCCTCGGGATCTGGCTCGCCGCGGTGCTGGCGATCATCGCGTCGTTCATCGGCGGGATGGCGCTGCAACGCGTGATCATCCGCCCGGTGCAGGACAAGTCGCTGCTGACGGTCGTCATCGTCACGCTCGGTCTGTTCCTGGCCTTCAACAGCCTCGCGGGCGGGATCTGGGGCTACATCATCAAGGCCTTCCCGCCGCTGTTCCCGTCCAACGTGATCTCGATGGGCGCGGTGCGGGTCCCCGTGGCGAACATCGGTGTGTTCATGGTGCTCGTCGTGCTCGCCGGCGGCTTGGCGATGATGTTCAAGTTCACCAAGATCGGGCTGGCCATGCGCGCCGTCGCCTACAACATGGAGACGTCGAAGCTGGTCGGCATCCGGGTGAACAACGTGCTGATGCTCGGCTGGGGCCTCGCCTGCGCCCTCGGCGCCGCGGCGGGCATCTTCGTGGCACCGAAGCTGTTCCTCGACCCGTTCATGATGTTCGGCGTGCTGATCTACGCGATCGCCGCGGCGGCGTTCGGCGGCCTCGACAGCCCGTTCGGGGCCGTGCTCGCCGGCCTCATCATCGGCGTGGTCGAGAACCTCGCCGGCTCCTACATCGGGTTCATCGGCAGCGACCTCAAGATCCTGGTGCCGCTGTTCCTGATCGTGGTGACGCTGCTGTTCCGACCGCAGGGCCTGCTCGGCCACAAGTACGTGGTGAGGGTGTGACGGCCGTGGGGATCGACACGCACCGACGTCACACGCTTCACGGGGGGATCGCCTGATGGCCAAGAAGACACTCGTCCGGGGGACGCCGGCCCACCGCTCCGCCGTCCTCGCACTGTCGCTGCTCGGCGCGGTCGTCGTCGTGGCGGCACCGTTCGTGTTCAGCGGGTTCCGGACCTTCCAGTTCACGATGGCGATGGTCTGGGCGATCGCCGTGCTCGGCCTGAACCTGCTGACCGGCTACAGCGGTCAGATCTCGCTCGGCCACAGCGCGTTCTTCGGCATCGGCGCGTACACCTCCGTGATCCTGATCGTCGACCACGACGTGCCGTACCTGCTGACGCTGCCGGTCGCTGCGCTGGTCTGCTTCATCGCCGGCTTCCTCATCGGCATCCCGGCACTGCGCCTCCAAGGTCTCTACCTGGCGCTGATGACGCTCGGGTTCGCGATCGCGTTCCCGCCGCTCGTGCGCCGCTTCGAATCGTTCACCGGTGGTGTCCAGGGCAAGAGCATCCGCTCGAGCGTGATGGCCGCCCCCGACTGGATGCCGCTGTCGAACGACCAGTACCTCTACTTCCTCGTACTCGTCGTGGTCGTCGTGCTGTTCACCCTGGCCCGGTTCCTCGTCAGGAGCCGGGTCGGCCGGGCGCTGACCGCGCTGCGCGACAACGAGATCCCGGCCACGACGATGGGCATCTACCCGGCCCGCTACAAGACGCTCGTGTTCGCCGTGAGCGCGATGTACGCGGGCATCGCCGGCGTGCTGTACGCCTACGTGATCCGCTTCGTCGCCCCGACCTCGTTCCTGCTGACGCTCGCGATCATCCTCCTCGCGGCGATGGTCGTCGGTGGCCTCGCCACCGTCGCCGGCGCGATCTTCGGTGGGATCTTCATCCAGTTCGTGCCGTTCTACGCGGAGGAGATCAACCAGGGCCTCAGCGAGTTCGTGTTCGGCTCCATCATCATCGCCGTGATGCTGCTCATGCCCGGCGGCTTCATGGAGGGGTTCCGCCGGATCCGCAACCTGGTCGTGAACGTCGCCGACCCGCCCGTCGTCCCGCCGGGCGCGGCACCGCCGCCGTCCGCAACGGCCGCCGACGAGGTGCCGGCCACGACCACCGCGGGCTGACCGTCCTCGACCACCTCCCACCACTCTCGACGACCACTCTCAACAACCACAAGGGGGAAACCACCACCATGAAGCGCACAACTCCACGCCGCATCACTGCGGCCCTGGCCGGGTTCGCGCTCGTCCTCGCCGCCTGCGGCGGCGACGACGACAGCGATGCCACGCCCGATCCCGAACCTCCCGCCGACGAGCCGGCGGACGAACCGGCCGACGAGCCGGCCGACGAGCCCGCGGACGAGCCCGCCGACCCGCCCGCCACCGACTACGAGTGGGACGGCAGCTACCCCGACCCCGGTGTCGACGACGAGGTCATCAAGCTCGGTACGTCCGGGCCGATGTCGGGCCCGGCGTCCGCCTACGGCGTGATCACGAGCGGCTTCAACGTCTGCGCCGACTACATCAACGGCGAGTACGGCGGCATCGCGATGGCCGACGGCGTCGTCCGCGAGCTCGAGTACGAGGTCTACGACGACGGCTACGACCCAGCCAACACGGTCGAGAACGTGCGCCGCCTGAACGAGCAGGACGGCGTGTTCTTCATGACGGGTGTCCTCGGCACGCCGCCGAACACGGCCATCATCGACTACGTCGAGGACGAGGAGTTCCCGAACCTGTTCGTCTCCACGGGCGCGTCGCGTTGGGGTCGTGACTTCCAGTCCGGCGAGTACCAGTGGACGATGGGCTGGCAGCCGGCGTACACCACCGAGTCGGCTGTCTACGTCGAGTACCTCGAGGAGAACCACCCCGGTTCGACCGTGGCGATCCTGATGCAGAACGACGACTACGGCCGTGACTACGTCGACGGCTTCAAGTTGTCACTCGAGGGCACCAGCATCGAGGTCATCGCCGAGCAGACCTACGAGGTGACCGACCCGACCGTCGACCAGCAGGTCACCGAGCTCGCCAACAGCGGCGCCGACGTGTTCTACAACGTCACGACGCCGCGCTTCGCCGCCCAGGCGATCACCCGTGTCGGGCAGCTCGACTGGGATCCGATCCACCTGCTGAACAACGTGTCGGCGTCGGTGGGCGGCGTCCTCGTGCCGGCCGGCATCGAGGCCTCGACCGGCATCTTGTCGACGCAGTGGTTCAAGGACCCGACCGACCCGAACTGGGACGACGATCCGGCGATGATCGAGTATCGCCGTGTCATGGCGGAGTACGGCGGCGGTCAGGACCCCGACGACCCGTTCACGATGTTCATGTGGACCCAGTGCGAGCTGATCAAGCAGCTGCTCCCGCAGACCTACCCGACGCGCGAACACCTGATGCAGAACGTGGCGAACCTGGGTGCGCTGAACATCGAGATCGACGTGCTGCTGCCCGGCATCAACGTGAGCACCGAGCCGGGCGACGGCTATCCGCTCGAGGCGATGCAGATCGTCCAGTTCAACGGTGAGTTCTTCGAGACGATCGGCGAGCCCATCATCTTCGACGGGCAGACCGCCGACATGGTCAACTGAACCAACCGCCGATCGGCCGAACCGGCCGATCGAGACTGGCCACGGCCGGCGCTCCCGAGCGGGGGTGCCGGCCGTGGCGCGCTCGGGTGCTGACTACGCTCGGATCATGCACACGTTCGCCGATCCGCTCCGTCGTGCGCTGTCGGTCGCATCGGGTCGACACGCCGTCGTGGACGGCGACGAGCGGATCACCTACGCCGGCCTCGCCGACCGCTGCGCCCGCCTCGTCGCGGGGCTCCGGCGGCTCGGCCTCGAGCGCGGCGACCGGATCGCGCTGCTGATGGACAACGGTCACCGCTACGTCGAGGCGTACCTCGCGCTGCCGGCGGCCGGCTTCGTGATCGTGCCGCTGAACGCCCGACTGGCACCCGCCGAGTTGACGTACATCTGCACCGACGCGGGCGTGCGCGCCCTGCTCACCGACCGCGACGCCCCCGCCCTCGACGACCTCGTCGAGCACCTCGTGCGCGTCCCCGGCGGCTACGAGGAGCTGGTCGGCGACGGTCCTCCCGGCTCGACCGCGGACGTCCTCACCGACCCGTCGGTGGCGCCCGACGACATCGCCGGGCTGTTCTACACCGGCGGCACGACCGGGCC
>SKSP01000072.1 GCA_007122945.1 Ilumatobacteraceae bacterium
GACGCGAACACGCGCCCGTCCTCCAGCCGGTACCGGTCTGCGATCTCGTACGTCGCGAGTGCCTCCGACACGTGATCTCCCCCGATCCTGGGCGTTCGGTTCTGACGATGTCTCGGTTCGCCGGGTGAACGGGATCCACCACGGAAACCAGCTCGTGGCTCCTGTTCTAGCTCATCGCCGGGCGCCGCGTGACGCGTCCGCGAAACCGTCGTCCTCCTCGGCCTCCGGTCCCGTCGCCGCCGACGCCGCCCGTAGGCCCCTCGCGAGCGGGTCGGGGTGGATCTGGCACGATGGCGTCGTGTCGGAGCAGGCGATGAGCAGCGGGTCGGGTCGGATCGTCGTGGCCGGTGAGGCGCTCGTCGACCTGGTGATCTCACCCGACGGGTCGGTCGAGGCCGCGCTGGGCGGCGCGCCGTTCAACACGGCGCGGGCGTGTGGGCGGCTCGGCGCCGACGCCGCGTACGTGGGTGCGCTCTCCGACGATCGCTTCGGTCGGGCGCTGCGGGCCCGCCTCGTCGCCGACGGGGTCGACGTCACCGGCGTGACCGAGGTCGAGCTGCCGACCACGCTCGCCGCCGCCGAGGTCGACGATCGGGGAGCGGCGACCTACCGCTTCTATCTCGACGGCACCTCGGCGCCGGCACTCGGTCGGGTCCCCCCGCTCGGGGACGACGTCGCGGTCGCCTACACCGGCGGGTTGGCGCTCGTGCTCGAGCCGATGGCGGACGCCGTCGCGGCGATGGTGGCGGCGCTCGCTCGGCGGCGCGCCGACATCCGCCCCCTCGTGGTCGTCGACGTGAACGCCCGGCCACAGGTGATCGTCGACCGAGCGCGTTACCTCGACCGGTTGCGATCGGTGATCGCCAGCGCCGACATCGTCAAGGCGAGCGACGAGGATCTCGACGTGATCGCCCCGGGTGCGTCCACCCCGGACGCCGCTCGCGCGCTGCTCGACCGCGGGCCGTCGGCGGTGCTCGTGACCGCCGGCACCCGTGAGGTCGTGATCCTCCACCGTCCGTCGGTGCCCGACGGCACCTCGTCGCCCGGAGAGGTCACCGAGGTCCGCGTCCCGGTCGAACCCGTCGAGGTGGTCGACACCATCGGCGCCGGAGATGCGTTCGGTGGCGGCGTGTGCGCCTGGTGGACGCTGACCGGTCGCACGCGTGCCGACCTCGCCGACGTCGGTCTCGTCGAGCGGGCGGTGCGCGCCGGGGTGGCGGTCGCCGGGGTCACCTGCACCCGCCGCGGGGCCGACCCGCCCCACCCCGCCGATCTCCCCACCCCCCTCACCCGATTCTGACGATGTGCTCGTCCGCCGGGTGAACGTGTTCCACCACGGAATCGCCCCGGGGCCGGTGGCCGGCCGAGGTCACGGCTGGCCGTACGACCGCAGCCGGTCGGCGACGCGGCCGATCTCGGCGTCGGTGAGCACCGTCGGTTCGCCGAGCCCGCGGGCGCGGCGGTGCACACCGCACAACCACTCGACGTCGAGTGCCAGGGCGACCGCGGCGTTCAACCCGCCGGCGACGGCGATCGCGCCGTGGTTCGCCATGAGACACGCCGTCCCGGCCGGTCCCAGGGCGGCGACCACGTGCTGGGCCAGCTCGTCCGACCCGTAGGTGGCGTACGGCGCGCACGGCAGGACCGTGCCGCCGAAGCGGGCGACGACGTAGTGCACGGCGGGAACCGGCCTCCCGACGACGGCGGCGGCGGTCGCCTCGGGGGAGTGCGTGTGCACGATCGCGCCGATGTCGGGCCGCGCCCGTGCGAGGCCGACGTGGAGCCGCCACTCGCTCGTCGGGGCCCGCTGCCCGTCCCGGACCGGCCGACCGTCGAGGTCGACCAGCACCTGATCGGCGGGGTCCATCTCGTCGGCCGGGATCCCCGACGGCGTGACGAGGAGGTGATCGCCGACGCGCACCGACAGGTTGCCCGACGAGTTCTGGTTGAGGCCGGTGGCGTCGAGCCGGCGCGCCGCCTCCACGAGATCGTGTCGGGCGGTGGACCCGTCGGGCGGGCTCACCGCTGCAGCGCTCCCAGGAGCCCGTCGAGGTCGAACGCGCCGACGTCGGTGAGATAGCGGTCGACGAGGTCGGCGGCGGTGACGTCGAAGGCCCAGTTCCTGGCCGCCGTGCCCGGCGGCGCGGTCGGGGTCCCCGCGAGCTCGAGCACCTCGGCGGTGTCGCGCTCCTCGATCGGGACGGCGTCGCCGTCGGGGCAGGCCGGATCGACGGTCGACCACGGCGCGGCGACGACGAACGGCACACCGTGGTGTCGGGCCGCGATCGCCTTCAGCGAGGTGCCGACCTTGTTGGCGACGTCGCCGTTCGCCGCGATCCGGTCGGCGCCGACGAGCACCAGGTCGACCGCTCCGGCCCGCAGCAGGTGACCGGCCGCGTTGTCGACCACGAGCGTGCTCGGGACGCCCGCCTCGGCGAGCTCCCACGTGGTGAGGGCGGCACCCTGGTTGCGCGGTCGCGTCTCCGACACCCACACGTGCACCGGCACGCCCTGCTCGTGGGCCACGTAGATCGGCGCGGTCGCCGTGCCCCACTCCACGCACGCCAGCCGACCGGCGTTGCAGTGGGTCATCACCTGGACGGGGCGCCCGGTGCGCGCGTGCACGTCGGCGAGCAGGTCGACGCCGGCATCGCCGATCCGGCGGCACGCCGCCACGTCGTCGTCGGCCATCGTCGTCGCGAGGTGGTGTGCCACCGTCCATCGCTCCTCGGGCGACGTGTCGGCGAGCACGGCCGTGACCCGGTCGAGGGCCCAGCGCAGGTTGACCGCGGTCGGCCGCGTCGCGGCGAGACGGCCCGCGGCCCCGTCCAGGTCGACGGGGTCGGCGCGCACGGCGAGCGCCATGCCGTGGGCGGCGGCCACCCCGATCAACGGGGCGCCGCGCACCTGCATCGACGAGATGCCCTGGCAGGCGTCGTCGAGGGTGCGCCACTCGGCGACGACGTGGTCGTGGGGAAGGCGCGTCTGGTCGATCACGCCGACGGTGTCGGGCGTCTCCCACCAGATCGTCCGTGGCCGCCCCACACGGTCACCGTACCCGGCGGTCGGACCTCGGTGAGCGCACGGGCCGGGGTCGGACCAGCTGCATCAGACCAGATAGTGGCGGACGGCGAGGCGTTGGGCGCTGTCGTCGCCGGGGAGCGGGAGCTGGGTGACGACGCGCAGGTGAGGCCACTCGGCGGGGGCGAGCAGCTGGTACTCGAACGTGAGCTCGCCCGCAGCGGGGTGTCGGAATCGCCGCAGTCGGGTCTCGAAGGAGGCGACGTCGTGCTCGGCCCACCACGCAGCGAACTCGGTGCTCGCCGCGCACAGCCGGCCGACGAGCTGGGTGAGGGCCGGATCGCCACGGGTCGCGGACGTCGCGGCACGGAACTCGGCGAGCGCCTGGCGGGCATGGATGTCCCAGTCGACGATCAGTTGGCGCGTGGCCGGGTGGGCGAACAGCACCCACAGGAGGTTCCGCTCCACGCCCTCGACGTGTTCGATCGGCGGGTAGAGGCGGGCCTCGGCCGTGTTCCACGCGAGGAACTCCCACCGCGGTCCCAACACGTAGGCGGGTGCCGGATCGAGCGCGTCGATGAGGCGGACGAGCGCGCTCGGCGCCTCGGAGGGGGCCTCCACGGGTGACTCGGCCGGCCGGGCGAGGGCGAGCAGGTGCGCCTCGCCGGCGTCGTCGAGACGCAACGCGCGGCCGATCGCGCGCAGGACGTCGGGCGAGGCGTTGATGCGACGGCCCTGCTCGAGCCACGTGTACCAGGTGACCGACACGCCGGCGAGCAGGGCGACCTCCTCGCGACGCAGCCCGGGGGTGCGTCGACCCGGCCCGCGCGGCAGTCCGACCTGCTCGGGCCTGACCGCGTCGCGGCGGGCACGGAGGAACTCCGCCAGCTCGGCGCGGTGGTCCATCCCCCCAGTCGACCACAGCGACGCGCCCGGAGCCAGGTACCCGCCCCACCCGCCCCACCCGCCCCATCGATTCCGTCCGCGCCGATCGACCGGATGCAGCCGGTTCC
>SKSP01000406.1 GCA_007122945.1 Ilumatobacteraceae bacterium
ATGGCCGGCACGTTCATCGCCCAGGACCTGATCCTGTTCTTCGTCTTCTTCGAGATCGTGCTGCTGCCGATGTACTTCATGATCGGCGTGTGGGGCGGCGAGGACCGCCAGTACGCCTCGCTGAAGTTCTTCCTCTACACGATGTTCGGCTCGGCGCTGATGCTGGTCGGCTTCCTCGCGCTGTTCTTCCAGACCGGCGCGGAGAGCTTCGGCTTCGCCCACCTCGTGGAGGCCGGCGCACTCATCGACCGCGACGTCCAGATCTGGATCTTCGCGGGCATGTTCATCGGCTTCGCCGTCAAGGTGCCGATGTTCCCGTTCCACACGTGGCTCCCCGACGCGCACACCCAGGCGCCGACCCAGGGTTCGGTCATCCTGGCCGCGATCCTCCTGAAGCTCGGCACGTACGGGTTCGTCCGGATCGCCATCCCGATGCTGCCGGAGGGTGCCCTGGCCTGGGCGCCGGTGATCGCGATCCTCGCCGTCATCGGCATCATCTACGGCGCGCTCGGCTGTCTCGCCCAGACCGACATGAAGCGCCTGATCGCGTTCTCGTCGGTGGCCCACATGGGCTTCGTGATGCTCGGCATCTCGACGATGACCGAGTTCGGCATCAACGCCGCCCTGTTCGGCATGATCGCCCACGGCTGGATCACCGGGATGCTGTTCTTCCTGGCCGGGTCGATCAAGCACCGGTACCACACGCTCGAGATCAAGCGTCTCTCCGGCCTGCTCAAGCAGGCGCCGCACCTCGGCTGGATCCTCGGCCTGTGCGCCATGGCGTCGCTCGGTCTCCCCGGCCTCGCCGGGTTCTGGGGCGAGTTCCCCGTCATCTTGTCGGCGTACAGCCCGGGCTTCGGTCTCTCCGAGCCGTTGTACCGCACGCTGATGGTGATCGCCGCGATCGGCACCGTGCTCGCCGCCGCCTACCTGCTGTGGCTTTTCCAGCGCACGGCCTTCGGCGAGCCGAGCGAGGAGTTCGGCGGTCCGGCCGCCACGCATGCCGTCGGCGCCGCCGTGAACGACGACACCCACGGCGATCACGGCGAACACGAGGAGATCCACGACGTCACCGTCACCGAGTGGATCGCCTGGACGCCGCTGCTCGTCGCGATCGTCGTGTTCGGTGTCTACCCGCAACTGCTGTTCCGGGTGTTCGACCCGGCCGTCACCGAGCTCGTGGCCCGCCTGGGGGAGACCTTGAGCCCGTGATCGCGACCGTGCTCGCCCAGCTCGGCGACTGGACCGCGCCGCACATCGACTGGCACGCGCTCGCGCCCGAGCTGATCCTCGTCGTCGGCATCAACCTGGTGCTGTTCATCGACCTCAACCTCGGTGAGGCCCGCAAGTGGGCGATGGCGACCCTCAGCGGGTTCGTGCTGCTGATCGCGTTCATCCCGGTCGTCACGCTCGCGGTGTCCGACGAGACGTCCAGATCGCTGTTCGACGGGCGCTACGTGGTCGACGGGTACGCCCTGATCCTGAAGGCGATCTTCCTGCTGGCCGCGTACGTGGTCGTGTTGATGAGCCAGAACGAGCTCGAGGAGGGCGGCTACTACCAGGGCGAGTTCTACGTGCTGTTGCTCTGCAGCGTGCTCGGCATGGTGATGATGACGTCGAGCCGCGATCTCGTGAGCATCTTCGTGGCGCTCGAGTTGTTGTCGATCCCGGCCTACATGATGGCCGCGTGGCGCAAGCGCGACGTCAAGAGCAACGAAGCGGGCGTGAAGTACTACGTGCTCGGCGTGTTCGCCTCGGCGGTCCTGTTGTACGGGATGAGCTTCCTGTACGGCACGACGGGTACGACGAAGCTCACCGAGATCGGCGCGGCGATCGCGGCCGGCGACATGATCGGTCTGCAGGTCGTGGCGATCGTGTTCGTCATCGCCGGTCTGGCGTTCAAGGTCTCGGCGGTCCCGTTCCACAGCTGGGCGCCCGACACGTACGAGGGCGCCCCGACACCGGTGACCGCGTTCTTGTCGGTCGGCTCGAAGGCGGCCGGGTTCGTGGCGCTGATGTCGCTGCTGTTCCTGGCGTTCCCGAGCGCGAGCGACGTGTACCAGCCGTTGTTGTGGGTGCTCGCCGTGCTCACCATGACGGTCGGCAACGTGGTCGCCCTGCGCCAGACGAACATCGTCCGCATGCTCGCCTACTCGAGCGTCAGCCAGGGTGGCTTCATCCTGATGCCGCTCGCGGTGATGGGGACGGGCGACGCCGGCGAGTCGGCGATGCGGTCGGTGATCATCTACCTGCTGATCTACGCGTTCATGAACCTGGGCGCGTTCGCCGTGGTGATCGCGGTGGCCCGCAAGACCCGCAGCGGCGAGATCACCTCGTTCGGGGGCCTGTTCGGGTACGCGCCCGGCATGACCGTGCTGATCACGGTCTTCATGGCGTCACTCGCCGGCATCCCGCCGCTCGGCGGCTGGATCGCCAAGTTCAACGTGTTCAAGACCGTGATCGACGCCGGGAGCGGTTGGGCGTACGCGCTCGCCATCGTCGGCGCCGTCAACACGGTGATCGCCGCCGCCTACTACATGCGGGTGCTCCGGGTCGTCTGGATGGCGCCCGCGCCCGACGGCGACGTGACCCCGCTCGCCACGCCGCCGCCGATCATGGCCGCCCTCGGCATCACCGCCGCCGGCACCCTCGTGCTCGGCGTGCTGCCCGGTCTCGTCCTGCGCTTCGGCGACCTCCAGGACCTGACCGGTGCCCTCGGCCGCTAGTGAGGGGCGCGCGCGCCGGCGCGCTCGGTGTCCACGCTTCTGCGTCAGCGACAACGCCCGGGCCGGTCGTCGTGGCTGACGCAGAACCGATGGACGGGCCGGACGGGCCGGCGGGAGCGGAGACCGGACGCGAGATCCGGGCGGCGATCGACGCCGCCGGCGGGGCGATCGGGTTCGACGAGTTCGTGCGCCTCGCGCTCTACGGCGAGCACGGGTTCTACACCCGCACCGTCGCCGAGCGGGGGGGTTCGGCCGGACGGCGGGGCGACTTCATCACCTCGCCCGAGGTCGGCCCGTTGTTCGGCGCGGTGGTGGCGCGGTTCCTCGACGCCGAGTGGGAGCGCCTCGGCCGGCCCGACCCGTTCACGGTCGTCGATGCGGGCGCGGGGCCCGGCACGCTCGCCCGTTCCGTGCTCGCTGCGGCACCGGCGTGCGCGGCGTCGCTCCGCTACGTCGCCGTCGAGGTCTCGGCCGCTCAACGTGAACGTCATCCCGACGGCGTCACCTCGCTCCCCGACCTCCCGAACGAGCCGTTCGACGGTGTGGTGTTCGCCAACGAACTGCTCGACAACCTGCCGTTCCGGCTCGCCGTGTACGACGGGGCCTGGCGCGAGGCGTTCGTGATCGCCCGACCCGACGGCACGTTCGCCGAGGTCCTCAGCGCCCCGTTCGACCCACTCCCGGAACACCTGCCGCGGCACGCGGTCCACGGCTCCCGCGCGCCGATCCACACCGCGGCGGTGGCGTGGTTCGACCGGGCGCGCTCGATGGTGCGGTCCGGCAGCGTCGTCGTGGCCGACTACACCGCGGCGTCGACCGCCGTGCTCGCCGTGCGGCCGTTCCGGGAGTGGCTGCGCACGTACCGGGGTCACGAGCGCGGCGACCACCCGCTGCGCGCCCCCGGGACCCAGGACATCACCACCGAGGTCGCCCTCGACCAGCTCCCCGAGCCGGACGCGGTGCGCACCCAGTCGCAGTGGCTCCAGCGGTGGGGCATCGACGAACTGGTGGACGAGGGCAAGCGCCACTGGGCCGAGCACGCCGCTCGTCCCGACCTGACCGCGATCCGGATGCGCAGCCGGATCAGCGAGGCCGAGGCCCTGCTCGACCCCGCCGGCCTCGGTGCCTTCACCGTCGCCGAATGGCACCGGTGAGCCGACTGCTTTGCGGCTGACGGTGATAGGCGTACGATCGCCGACCAGCGTTCGTGTTGCCGACACCGGGGAGGGGACCGGAGATGTTGGACGTCGTACGACGGATCCGCGCCGGAGTCACGCGCGATGAGGAGCAGCGGCTCGAAACG
>SKSP01000053.1 GCA_007122945.1 Ilumatobacteraceae bacterium
CACGACCGGCCGACCCGCCGCCGCCTCGAGCTCCTCACGCAGGCGCGTCACCCCCGGCCGCAGGTTGGCGAAGGCGGACGATCGACACTCCCGGCACGCGAGCGGGCGGACGAGGTCGCAGCGCGGGCAGCGGAGCCGTTCATCGTCGTCCATCGCCACGGCCGCGTCGCAACGCTCGCAACGTGCGAGCGCACGGCACGACCGACACGCCAGGAGCCGGGCCCGGCCGGTCGTGTTCGACACGCACACGACGCGACGATCGTGGTCGCGCAGATGCCGGATCAGCTCGGAGGTCACCAGGGAGCGCTTCCACGGGACGTCGCCGCTGCGGTCGACGACGTCGACGATCGGCCAGCCACGTCGCTCGCGATCCGTCGGCGGGTGGACGAGGCGGCCGAGCCCGAGCGCGTGCAACGTCGGGACCGGCGAGACGAGCAGCCACCCCGCGCCCACCCGACGGCACCGCTCGACCACCACGTCGCGGGCATGCCAGGTCGGGCTGCCCTCGGCCTGGAGCGCTTCGTCGTGCTCGTCGACGACCACCGCGGCGGCGAGTCCCGGGCACGGGGCCCAGGCGGCCGTGCGCGCACCGATCACGACGTCCACCCCACCGGCGGCGGCCGCCCACTCGTCGGGCACCAGGGCGACCGACGGACCGGCCCGACGGAGCCGGGCGGCGAGGAGGCGTGCGGCGTCGACCTCGGGGACCACGACGAGCGTGGGACCGCGCGCGACGGCACTGAGGATCGCCGGGAGCGGGTCGGCGCTCGGGGGCAGGCGCAACACACCGCAGCCCTCCCCCCCGGCCAGGATCCCCGTCGCCGCCGGGGAGCGCGGTTCGGGTGCCGACCCCGAGCGTCGTACGGACGGCAGCGCGGCGACGGCGCGCTCGGGGGACGCGGCGACGAAGAAGTGGCGTCGGCGCGAACCCCACCGGGTCGCCGCCCAGTCGGCGAGCTCGATCACCGAGCCGTCGGGCCCACGACCGGTGATGCCCGTGATCTCCTTCAGCGCCTCGCCCGGAACCGCCTCGTCGGTCGGGTCGACCGCGGTGACCCAGCCACCGACCCGGCGCCCGTGCAACGGCGCGCGCACGATCGTGCCGAGCTCGACCCGCCCGGTGAACCGGTCGGGAACGAGGTAGTCGAACTCCTTGTCGAGGCCCGTGACGTTCGGCAGGACCCGGACGAGGGTCACACGCCGACGGCCGCCTTGAAGTCGTCGAGGCGGGTGAGCTCCTCCCAGGGGAAGCCGGGACGGCCGAAGTGGCCGTACGCCGCGGTCGCACGGTAGATCGGGCGCTTGAGGTCGAGGTCGCGGACGATCGCTCCCGGACGGAGGTCGAACACCTCGCGCACGGCGGCGACGATCTTCTCGTCCGGGACGGTGTTCGTACCGAACGTCTCGACCAGGATGCTCATCGGTTGCGCCATCCCGATCGCGTACGCGACCTGCAGCTCGCACCGGGACGCCGCGCCGCTGGCGACGACGTGCTTGGCCACCCACCGCGCGGCGTACGTCGCCGACCGGTCGACCTTGCTCGGGTCCTTGCCGCTGAACGCGCCGCCGCCGTGGCGGCCCATTCCGCCGTAGGTGTCGACGACGATCTTGCGGCCGGTGAGCCCGCAGTCGGCGAACGGGCCGCCGCGCACGAACACACCGGTCGGGTTCACGTAGATCTCCGGTTCGTCGTCGCGGAACTGCTCGGGCAGCGTGGGCATGATCACCTGCTCGATGAGATCGGGCCGGATGACGCTGTCGCGGTCGACCCCCTCTTGGTGCTGGGTGCTGATCAGCACGCCCTTGATCCCGATGGCGCGGCCGTCCTCGTACTCGTAGGTCACCTGGGTCTTGCCGTCGGGGCGCAGGTACGGGAGTTGCCCCGACTTACGGACCTCGGCGAGGCGCTCGGCGAGGCGGTGAGCGGTCCAGATCGGGAGCGGGAGCAGGTCGGGCGTCTCGTCGCAGGCGTACCCGAACATCATCCCCTGGTCGCCGGCGCCCTGGGCGTTGATCTGATCCTCGCCGGCCGCGCCGCCGCGCAGCTCCTCGCTCGTGTCGACGCCCTGGGCGATGTCGGGGCTCTGTTCGTCGATCGTGACGATCACACCGCAGGTGTTGCCGTCGAAGCCGTACAGCGCGTTGTCGTAGCCGATCCCCTTGATGGTCTCGCGGGCGATCCGCGGGATGTCGACGTAGGCGTCCGTGGTGATCTCGCCGGCGACGACGCACAGCCCCGTCGTGAGGAGCGTCTCGCACGCGACCCGGCCGTTCGGATCGTCGGTCAGGATCGCGTCGAGGACGGCGTCGCTGACCTGATCGGCCATCTTGTCGGGGTGGCCTTCGGTCACGCTTTCGGAGGTGAACGTCCAACGGGGCACAGGGTCTCCAGTCAAGTTGTGGGTGGGGCAGTCAATCGTGAGTCAGGTGGTCGGGTGCGCGAGTTCGGTCCGGGCGGCGCTGCGGATCTCGACCACGGCGTCGAGCACGGCGTGGGCGATGTCGTCCTTGCCGGTGAGCCCGATGGTCCGCGGGTCGGCACCCGGTGTCAGCAGCGTAACGGCATTGGTGTCGTGCTGGAAGCCCACGCCCGGCGCGCCCACGTCGTTGGCGACGATCAGGTCGAGGTGCTTGGCGCGGAGCTTGCGCTCCGCGTTGGCCACGAGATCGTCGGTCTCGGCGGCGAACCCGACGAGCACCTGGCCCGCACGCTTCGTCGCACCGAGGCCGGCGAGGATGTCGGGCGTCGGTTCGAGCACGATCTCGGGTGGCCCATCGGCCTTCTTGAGCTTGCGATCGGCCACCGCCTTCGGCCGGAAGTCGGCGACGGCTGCGGCCATGACGACGACGTCGGCGGACCGGCTGTGCGCCGACATGGCCGCCTCGAGGTCGGCGGCGGTCTCGACGTCGACGACGCGGATCTCGGGGCGGGCGCCGGTCAGGCCCGGCGTGGGGACCGTCGACACCAGCGTGACCTCGGCGCCGCGGTCGGCGGCGGCCCGGGCGATCGCGATGCCCTGCTTCCCGGAGCTGCGGTTCGCGATGACGCGCACGGCGTCGATGGGTTCCCGCGTGCCGCCGGCGCTGACGACCACCCGGGCGCCGGCCAGGTCGGCCGGGCCGAGCACGCGCTCGACCGCGGCGACGATCCGTTCGGGCGCGGCCAGCCGACCGGCACCCACGTCGCCGCCGGCGAGACGTCCGGACTCGGGATCGACCAGGTGCACCCCGCGCCGACGCAGCGTGGCGATGTTGTCGACGACGGCAGGGTGCTCCCACATCTCGGTGTGCATCGCCGGACAGACCACCACCGGGGCGCGGGTGGCGAGCAGGGTGTTGGTGAGCAGGTCGGTCGAGAGCCCGGTCGCGTAGGCGGACAGCACCCGGGCCGTCGCCGGGGCGACCAGGATCAGGTCGGCGGTCTGCCCGAGGCGGGTGTGCGGGATCGGTTCGGCGGCGTCCCACAGCTCGGTCTGCACCGGTTCGCTCGCGAGCGCGCTGAGCGTGGTGCGACCGAGGAAGTGCTCCGCGCCCCGGGTCATCACGGGCACGACGTGGGCGCCGGCGTCGACGAGCCGGCGGCACACCTCGACGGCCTTGTAGGCGGCGATGCCGCCGCTCACGCCGAGCACGATGCGCTTGCCGGTCAGCACGGCGTCGGCCCGGTGTCCGGTGCGGGGCTCAGGCCCCGTCGGCCTCGCCCGTGGCCGGGTCGGCGGACGTGTCGGCATCGCCGACGGGCAACAGGTCGGCCGCGTCGCCCTCGGTGGCTTCCTGGGCGGGCGGCGCCCAGACGATCTTGTCGGCGGAGATCTCCTCGAAGGCGATGCTCAGCGGCTTGCGTGCCATCGTCGACACCTGGGGCGGCACCATGTGGCCGAGGCCCTGGCCGAGCTGGCCGAAGTACGAGTTGATGTTGCGCGCCCGGCGGGCGGCGAGGGTCACCAGGCTGAACTTGGAGTCCACGCGATCGAGGAGCTCCTCGATCGAGGGATTCATCATGGTGTCGTGCGAGAGTG
>SKSP01000413.1 GCA_007122945.1 Ilumatobacteraceae bacterium
ACGTGGTTGCAGTCGCCGACGATCGGGACGTCGGGCCGGCGGACCTTGCCCTGCTCGGCCGGGTCGATGTCGACGTGGATGATCTTCGCCTCGGGGGCGAACGAGCTGACCTTGCCGGTGATGCGGTCGTCGAAGCGGGCGCCGAGCGCGATCAGCAGGTCGGACTTCTGCATCGACGTGACGGCGGTGGCGTTGCCGTGCATCCCGGGCATCCCGAGGCACAACGGGTGGCTGTCGGGGAACGCGCCCCGCGCCATGAGCGTGGTGACCACCCGGATGTCGGTCAGCTCGGCGAGCTCGCGCAGCGCCTCGGCGGCGCGGGCCTTCAAGATGCCGCCGCCGGCGTAGATGATCGGTCGCTCGGCCTCGAGGATCATCCGCGCCGCCTGCTTGATCATCTTCGGGTGCCCCTTGACCGTCGGGCGGTAGCCAGGCAGCGAACCGACGACCTCGTCGTCGCTCGGCCAGTACCAGGTCGTCTCGTTCTGCAGGACGTCCTTCGGCACGTCGATGAGCGTCGGGCCGGGCCGGCCGGTCGTGGCGATGTGGAACGCCTGGCGGACCACCATCGGGATGTCGTCGGCCGACATGATGAGCTCGTTGTGCTTGGTGACCGACCGGGTGATGCCGACGGTGTCGCACTCCTGGAACGCGTCGGTCCCGATCGCCGCCGTGCCGACCTGCCCGGTGATCCCGACCATCGGGATGGAGTCCATGTACGCGTCCATCAGCGGGGTGACCAGGTTCGTGGCGGCCGGGCCGGACGTGACCATCGCGACGCCCGGGCGGCCGGTGACGTGGGCGTATCCCTCGGCCATGTGGCCGGCGCCCTGTTCGTGGCGCACGAGGACGTGACGGATCGACGACTCGAGCAGCGGGTCGTAGGCGGGCAGGATGCACCCGCCCGGCAGGCCGAACATCACCTCGACGCGCTCGGCCTCGAGCGCGGCGATGAGAGCCTGGGCGCCGGTCATCCGGGTGCCGTGGGCGGGGGTGCCGGTCATGTCGAGATCTCCATCGTTGGTGCTCCTGGTCAGCAGCGGGTGTCGGTGGTCGGTGTGGAACGGGTCCGAAAAACGAAACGACCTCCCGGCTTCGGGAGGTCGAGAGCGCACGCGGCAGTGGGGCCGGTGCGCCTACCGGATGAGTACGACGATGTCGGTGAGGGCGCAGAGGTCGTCACGCATCGCCGATGATCATGCCACCGCCACGCCGCGAACGCAACCCGCCGAACCGTCCGCGCCGATCGACCGGATCCTGCCGGTTGCCGCGGACGGAACTGGGGGTCATTCGGGGAGGGCACCTTGGAGGCGGGCGGCGACGAGGGTGTTCTCGAGCAGCGAGGCGATCGTCATCGGGCCGGTGCCACCGGGCATCGGGGTGATCCAGCCGGCGACCTCGGAAACCGGTCCGAAGTCGACGTCGCCGACGAGGCCGGCCTCGGTGCGCGAGATCCCGACGTCGATCACGGCGGCCCCCGGCTTGACGTGGTCGGCGGTGATCATCCTCGCCTGACCCGCGGCACCGACGAGGATGTCGGCCTCGCGACACACGGCGACGAGGTCGGCGGTGCGGGAGTGGGCGAGGGTCACGGTCGCGTCGACGCCCTTGCGGGCGAGCAGCAGGGACAGTGGGAGCCCGACGAGCGTCGAGCGACCCACCACCACCGCGCGCCGACCCGAGGTGGGCACGCCGTACCGTTCCAGGAACCGGATCACCCCGACCGGCGTGCACGGCACGAGGCCGTCGCGGCCCCGCACGAGGCGGCCCATCGACCGCTCGGTCAGCCCGTCGACGTCCTTCGCCGGCGGGATCAGGTCGATCACCGCCTCGGCGTCGAGACCGTCGGGCAACGGGAGCTGGACGAGGATCCCGTGCACGTCGGGATCAGCAGCGAGTTCGGCAACCGCGGCCTCCACCTCGGCCTGCGAGGCCGTCGCCGGCAGCTCGACGTGCCGCGAGGCCATCCCGGCCTCCCCGGCCTTCTTGTGCTTGTTCCGCACGTACACCTGGCTCGGACGGTCGCCGCCGACGAGCACCGTGGCCAGACACACCGCGGGCGAACCCATCGCCTCGATCCGTTCCCGCAGCGAGACGACGATCTCGTCGCGCAGCTCGTTACCATCCATGATCACAGCCATCGCCGGTCGATCGTAGGGCAGACACCCCCGCCGTACACTCGACCTCGTGGACGCGCGCCGATCGGAGCTCGACGACGTGGAGTACCAGTCCCTCGCGACGAAGGGTGCGCGACGAAGGGTGACGACGAAGGGCGACGGAGATCGCGTCGACCGGCAGGTACTGACGGACGAGCAGCCGTACTGACACCCGTACCATCCGGGCGCGGCACCCTCGGGAACCGGCCGGCGGTGCCACTGGCGTAGCCTGCCGTCCGTGACAACTACCCCATCTCCGAACGTCCCGGCGACTCCCGACGTGCAGCCGGCCGACGGCCGCCTCGGCGTGCTCACCGTCGGGCTCGGCGCCGTCGCCTCGACCCTGATCGCCGGTGTCGAGCTCGTGAAGCGCGGCCAGGCCGACCCGATCGGGTCGCTCGCCCTGATGGGCCGCATCCGCCTCGGCAAGCGCACCGACGAGCGCAACCCCCTCATCAAGGACTTCGTACCGGTCGCCGCCCTCGACGACGTCGTCTTCGGCGCCTGGGACCCGTTCCCCGACGACGCCTACGTGTCCGCCCAGCACGCCGGCGTGCTCGACGCCGGCCGGCATGTCGAGAGCATCAGCGACGCCCTGCGCGACATCCGACCGATGCCCGCTGCGTTCGACCGCAGCTACGTGAAGCGTCTCGACGCCGACAACGTGATGCCGACCGTCGACAAGCGGGCGATGCTGAACGGCATCCGCGAGGACATCAACCGGTTCCGCGACGAGAAGGCCTGCGACCGGGTCGTGATGATCTGGTGCGCCTCGACCGAGGTGTTCATCGAGCCCGGTCCGGCCCACATGGACCTCGACGCGTTCGAGGCGGCCATCGACGCCAACGACCCCTCGATCGCCCCGTCGATGCTCTACGCCTACGCCGCGCTGCAAGAGGGTGTGCCGTTCGCCAACGGCGCCCCGAACCTGTGCGTCGACGTTCCGGCGCTGCGCCAGTACGCGACCGACCACGGCGTCCCGATCTCGGGCAAGGACTTCAAGACCGGCCAGACGCTCATCAAGACGGTGCTCGGTCCGATGCTGAAGGCCCGGATGCTCGGCCTGAACGGGTGGTACTCGACGAACATCCTCGGCAACCGCGACGGCGAGGTGCTCGACGACCCGGAGAACTTCAAGACCAAGGAGGAATCCAAGCTCGGCGTGCTCGAGAACATCCTCCAACCCGAGCAGTACCCGGAGCTGTACGGCGACGTGTACCACAAGGTCCGGATCAACTACTACCCACCCCGCGGCGACAACAAGGAGGGCTGGGACAACATCGACCTGTTCGGCTGGCTCGGCTACGAGATGCAGCTCAAGGTCGACTTCTTGTGCCGCGACTCGATCCTCGCCGCCCCGCTGGCACTCGACCTGGTGCTGTTCTCCGACCTCGCCCAGCGGGCCGGGATGGGCGGCATCCAGGAGTGGCTCAGCTTCTACTACAAGAGCCCGCAGGTGGCGCCCGGGCTGTACCCCGAGCACGACCTGTTCATCCAGCTCGTGAAGTTGAAGAACACGCTCCGCTGGATGATGGGCGAGGACCAGATCACCCACCTCGGACGGGAGTACTACGACGAGGTCTGACCCGCGCCGTTGCCACGCTGCGTGACACCGGGCTTGCCGGAACCTTGCGTCACCTCCCGGACACCTCGGACGATCACAATCACGATGGAACACGAACCGAACCCGCATCCCGGCGTGGAAGCCCGCCTCCGGCGCCTCGGCACCGAGCCGCTCCCCGAGCACCTCGCCGAGCCGCCGACCGCCACGATCGCGCCCCTGACCCGCACCACCGCGGGCGGGGGCTGGGGCCGTCGGCCCCTCGTCGCC
>SKSP01000271.1 GCA_007122945.1 Ilumatobacteraceae bacterium
CGGTTCAAGCGCCTCGTGCTGCGGTTCGGGTTCGCCCTCGGGCGTCGGATCGGACGTATCAAGGTCGCCCATGGCGGCCAGCACACGTTCGAGTCCCGGATCCTGTACGCGATCGGTTGGGTCCTCGTGTTCCGGGCGATGCGCGAGCGGCTCGGCCTCCGGCGCTGCCGCTACGCCGGCTCCGGCGCGGCCCCGATCGCGCCGGAGGTGCTCGAGTTCTTCATCGGCATCGGCGTCCCGGTGTACGAGCTGTACGGGATGACGGAGAACTCGGCGATCGCCACCGCCAACTTCGTCGGGCGGATGAAGCTCGGCACCGTCGGCGAGCCGTACCCGGGCATCGGGTTCCGCATCGACGAGGAGACCGGCGAGATCCAGACCAACCACGACGGCGTGTTCGCCGGCTACTGGAACAAGCCCGACAAGACCGCCGAGACCTTCACCGACGACGGGTGGCTGCACACCGGCGACGTCGGCGAGTGGGTCGACGGCACCCACGTCCGCATCGTCGACCGCATCAAGGACATCATCATCACCGCCGGCGGCAAGAACATCTCGCCGTCGGAGATCGAGAACTCGCTGAAGACGTCGCCCTACATCCGCGAGGCGATGGTGATCGGCGACGGCAAGCCGTTCCTCTCGGCCCTGATCGGGATCGAGTACGAGACGGTCGGGAACTGGGCGCTGCGCCGCAACATCCCGTACACGACGTACCGCGACCTGTCCGAGAAGCCCGAGGTCGTCGAGCTCGTCGAGGGTGTCGTGAAGGAGGTGAACGAGCGGTTCGCCCGGGTCGAGAACGTCCGCAAGTTCCGGCTGATCCCCAAGGAGCTCGACCACGAGGACGGCGAGCTCACCGCCACCCAGAAGCTCAAGAGGAGCTCGATGATGAAGATGTTCAGCGAGCTCGTGGACTCGATGTACCGATGAGCGCGGCCCGTCGGAACGTGCAGATCGGCGGCCGCACGATCACCAACGGCACGATGTTCGTGGTCGGGGTGATGACCCCGATCTCCATCTTCCTCATCGTCCAACTGTTCAACAACCCGTCGACGTTCTTCCGGACCTTCGTCCAGTCGCTCGCGCTCGGGTCGGTGTACGCCCTGATCGCCCTCGGCTTCGTCCTGATCTTCAAGGCCAGCCAGGTCGTCAACTTCTCGCAGGGCGCGCTCGCCATGTGTGGCGCGCTGTTCCTGTCGTTCCTGGTGGCCGACGGGCACATCCCGTTCACGACGGTCCGCAACCCGCTGATGGACCTTCCCGGCCCGAGCTGGTTGCCGTGGATCCTCTCGTTGCTCGTCGCGCTGTTCTTCGCCGCGCTGCTCGGCCTCGTCGTCGAGCGCATCGCGATCCGGCCGATGGTCGGCGAACCGATCTTCGCCGTCGCCGTGATCACGCTCGGCCTCGAGATCGTCCTGCGGGTGTTCGCCACCGACTCCACCAAGGCCCAGTTCCGGTCCCTGCAGATCCCCTGGGGCAACGACTCGTTCCGACTCTTCGGGGCGAACCTCAACTGGTCGTACGTCGCCGTCATGGTGACCGCCCTGATCGCCTTCTTGGTGACCTACCTGTTCTTCCGGACGCGGACCGGCATCGCCATGCGCGCCGTCGCCCACGACCAGGAGGTCGCGATGGCCCAGGGCATCAAGGTCGGGCGGGTGTTCGCCATCGCGTGGGCCGCCGGCGCGGTGCTCGCCACGCTCGGCGGCATCTTCTCCACCCAGCCACCGATCAAGCAGATCGGTGCCGTCGAGCCCGACACCGCGCTGGTCGCGTTCCGCGCGCTGCCCGCCGTCATCCTCGGCGGACTCGACTCGGTGCAGGGTGCCCTCGTCGGCGGCCTGCTGATCGGGCTCGCCGAGATCTACGCCGGGCAGTACCTCGCCGGCCAGACCTCGTGGCTCGGTGCCGGGTACCCGCTGATCATCCCCTACGTCGTCATGATCATCGGGCTGATCGTGAGACCGTACGGACTGTTCGGCACGCCCGAAGTGCGGAGGGTCTGACGCACCATGTTCCGCCGCCCGAACTTCTACACGTCGTACGCCCAAGAGACGCAGGTCTTCCCCACGTGGACCAAGAAGATCATCGCCCTGGTGTCGCTCGTGGTGCTGTTCCTGATGCCGTTCAACCTGCCGGTCATCAACCAGATCCCGATCATCAGCTTCCTCGGAGACCCCGGCTGGATGCGGCCGATGTCCACTGCGTTCATCTTCGCCATCGCCGCGCTGGGGCTCAACATCCTGATCGGCCTGGCGGGTCAGATCTCGCTCGGCCACGCCTTCTTCATGGGTGTCGGCGCGTACGCCGGCGCCGTGGTCGGCGGGCAGGGGACCGCCAACGTGCTCGGATGGGGCTTCCCGATCTGGGTCTGGCTGCCCGCCGCGGGGGTGGTCGCCGCCGCGGTCGGGCTGATCGTCGCCCCGGTCGCCGTCCGACTACGCGGGCTGTACCTCGCGATCGTGACCCTCGGGCTGGTGTTCATCGGCATCCACATGAGCAACACCTCGTGGGGTCGGCGCATCGCCGGCGACCCGGGGCTCGGCCGCGACTTCCCCAACTACGACATCCGCATCTGGCGCGAGGAAGAACCGCTCGTCAGCCTGAGCACGGCCAGCCAGTGGCTGTGGTTCGACGTCAGCGCCGCCCAGAAGCGCTTCTTGTTCCTCGCGGCATTGATGATCCTGTTCATGGTGCTCGCCAAGAACATCGCCCGGTCCCGCACCGGGCGGGCCCTGCAGGCGATCCGCGACCGCGACATCGCCGCCGAGGTGATGGGCGTCCACGAGTTCAAGTACAAGCTGATCGCGTTCGGCATCAGCTCGTTCTTCGCCGGCGTGGCCGGAGCGCTGTGGGCGTCGCTCGCCGGCAAGCTCCCCGCCGAGCAGTTCAGCCTGTTCTTGTCGATCGAGTTCATCGCCATCTTGCTGATCGGCGGCATCGGCACCGTCACCGGGGTGATGATGGGCACGTTCTTCGTCGAGCTGTCACCCAAGTTCGTGGAGGAGTTCACCCGTTGGCTCTCCCAACGCCAGGACGAAGCCGGCGTGGTCGGCATCTTCGCCGACCTGCTGCTCAGCACCGGTCCGGGCGACTTCGGACCGATCTCGATCGCCACCCAGACACCCGGCTGGCCGCTCAACGTGTTCGACTGGAACATCGTCCTGTACGGCGTGCTGATCATCGTGTTCCTGATCTTCGAGCCGCTCGGCCTGTACGGCATCTGGGTCAAGTTCCGCAACTACTGGAAGCGGTGGCCCTTCAGCTACTGATCGCCACCGACCACCGTCTGGGCATCGTCCGATGCCCCGAACACCCAAGGGGGACCCCATGAGGAGAATCAAGAAGGCAGCAGCGCCGATCGTGGTGCTCGCCCTCGTCGCGGCAGCGTGCGGGGGCGACGACGACGCCGCGGACGAGCCGGCCGAGACGCCGGCACCCGACGACGACGCACCCGAACCCGAACCCGAACCCGACGACGACGCACCCGAGCCGGATCCCGACGACGACGCACCGGAGCCGACCGATCCGCCCGACGAGGCACCCGACGTCGATCCCGCCGACATCTTGACCGACATCGGCGTGACCGACGACGTGATCCGGGTCGGCCTGAACGCCGACCTGTCGGGTCTCTTCGCCCCGCTCGTCATCCAGATCGTCGACGCCCAGGAGGTGTACTTCGAGATCCTGAACGACGAGGGGGGCATCGCCGGCCGCCAGATCGAGCTCGTCATCCTCGACAACGAGTACGACGTGCCTCGCCACCTCGAGAACTACGAGCGCATGGCCGGCACCGGCGACGAGGGCGTCGTCATCTTCAGCCAGTCGACCGGCTCGCCCCACACGGCGGCCACGCTCGACATGCTCGTGCAGGACGAGCTCGCCGCCGTGGCGCTGTCGTGGTACTCCGGCCTCGACGATCCGAGCCTCGCGGCGAACGTGATCAAGTCGCAGACGAACTACTGCTTC
>SKSP01000166.1 GCA_007122945.1 Ilumatobacteraceae bacterium
CCCGACGGCGGTCGCTGCTGGCGCTGTCGGGGATCTCGGGTGGCAGCCTCGGGCTGGCGTCGTACGTCGTCGCCGTCGAGGCGACCGGCGGGTGGGATGCGGCGTCGGGCGATGCCGCCGCTCCGATCGCCGAGCGCTGGTACCGCGACCGCCTGGGCGAGGACTACCTCGCACCGACGATCGCGACGTGGTTGTTCAACGACGGGCTCAACGCGCTGCTCCGACCGCGTTCGGGTGTCGACCGCGGGGCGATCCTCGAACGGGCCTGGGAGCGGTCGTGGCCCGACGGCGAGCTGGCTGCCGGGTTCCTCGTCGGTCAGGTCTCCGGTCGCCAGCCGGTGCTGCTGATGAACGGCTTCGACGTGGGCGACGGCTGCCGGGTCAACACGTCGATCCTGCTCGCACGGGCCGCCGGCGACCCGGTCGGCCCCGAGGCCTGCCGGGCGGTCGCCCCGTCCGGCGCGGCGCCCGATCGACGGGTGCTGTTGGCCACCGCCGACGTCACGGCCCAGCTCTGCCCGGGCGACGACCTGCGCTACTCGACCGCGGCGCTCAACTCGGCCCGGTTCCCGTTCGTCAGCCCGGCCGGTCGGGTGCCGCCGTGCCCGAGCCCCGGACCGGGATCCGACCCGGAGATCGATGCGGGCAACGGCACGCTCTCGGTCGTCGACGGCGGCTACCGCGAGACGTCGGGGGCCTCGACGATCGTCGAGCTGTGGCCGAGGCTCCACCCCGCGATCGACGCGGCGATCGAGACGGCGATCGACGCGGGCGGCGATCCGGACGACGCGGGCGGCGGCGGGCCGGCGTGCGTCCGGCCCGCGTTCCTGCAGATCGACAACGGGCCGGAGACCGCCGTCGAGGAGCGGCGCGGCGACCGGCTCGTCCCCCAGTGGCTCGCCCCGGCGGTCGCCCTCGGTGCGTCGCCCGGCGGTCAGGAGGCCGCCGCCCGCCAGGCCAGCCGGGCGATGTTCGGCGGCGATCCGGACGACGCGACCGGCAGACCGGACGACTCGGACGCCTGGTTCCGCATCGCGACGTTCGCCCACCCGTGGTCGAGCGCCCCGCTCGGCTGGGTGCTCTCCGAGACCGCCCAGGCCGACCTCGAACGCCAGCTCGTCCTCAACGCCGAGGCGATCGAGGGCGTCCGCGCCCACCTCGACGATCCGCCGCCCTGCTGACCGGGGTGTTGACGGGTGCGGCCGGGTGCTGACGAGCGCTGACCGGGGTCACGCGCCGAGCGCGATCGCGACCAGCGTCGTCACGACGAGGACGCCGAACATCGCGACGGGTGCGAGCTCGCGTCGGGCGAGGAAGTAGCCCGGGCTCTGGATCACGGTGTACAGCAGCATCCCGAGCCCCACCAGCAGCACCGACGCCGACCCGCCGGCCACCGCGACGGCACCACCGATCACGAGCCCGACCGCGGCGACGATCTCGGCGGCGAGGTGCAGCCCGATCTCGGCCGGCGTCCGATCGGGCCGACGGAGCGCGCCGCCGCGCACCTCGATCGCCCACCAGACGAGCATCAGCGCACCGACGCCGATCGCGTACCAGCCGGCCACCGCCACTGCGCCCATGCTCCGATCGTGACCGCGGTGACGCCCCGGGACCAGGGGAGTTGGTCCCGTCGGAGCCGGTCCCGTCGGAGCCGGTCCCGTCGGAGTCGGCCCGGGTCAGGCCGCGAACGGGCTGCGGGTGAACCACGTCGGGAACGCGTCGACGAGGTGGCGCGGGCCGTGCAGGCGCAACGCCCCGCGGCGCGTCGCGTCCGCCCACGTCGACCGGCCGATCCAGATCCGCAGGAACTCCTCGATCTCGGCCTCGACCCACAGGTCGACGTCGAACCCCTCGTCGCGCTCGCACACGGTGGTGCCCTGCGGATCGAGGAGCAGCCACGTCCGCCGACCGGTCCGGGCGCCGATCAGGTCGAACTGGACGACGGTCCGCTCGTCGGGGAGCGCGTCGTCGATCACGCCCTGGCGCACCCGCCACATCAGGTGGGTGCCGTCGAGGTGTTCCTTGTCGGGATCGCTCAGGAGCCAGCGCATGCTCCACTCACCGAGGTTCCACACGACCTCGCCGAGCTCGCGGCCCGCGGTGGTCAACCGGTAGCCGCCGGCCTCGGGCCGTTCGACCAGTCCGATCCGCTCCAGCTGACGGAGCCGGGTCGTCAGCAGGCTGCGCGACATGCGCGGGACGCCCCGGTGGATGTCGGAGAACCGTTCGGACCCGCAGATCAGCTCCCGGATCACGAGCGGGGTCCAGCGGTCGCCGATGGCCTCGGAGCCCATGGCGATGGGGCAGTACTCGCCGTAGGTCTTCATGCTCCGCACCCTAGGACCTGTGGTACAGACGTTGTACTCGACGCCTCCCGGGCGCGTCCGTACCCTCGGGGGCATGGACCGCATCACGAAGTTCGCACAGGAGATCGCCCACGCGGCCGGGCCCCATGCCGACCGCCACGACCTCGAGGGGTCGTTCGTCACCGAGGGGGTGGAAACGGCGCGCGACATCGGCTACCTGGCCGCGCCCGTGCCCGCCGAGCTCGGCGGCGAGGGCGCACGCACGGCCGAGATCTGCGATGCGCAGCGAACCATTTCCCGGGCGTGCGGCTCGACGGGGTTGGCGTGTTCGATGCACGTGCACGTGGTGCTCGCCGCGGCCTGGCGGTGGCGGCGCGGCGACACCGTGGTGGAGCCGATGCTCCGGCGGGTGGCCGACGACAAGGCGGTCGTCGTGTCGACCGGTGGCAACGACTGGACGAGCCCGACCGCCGTGGCCACCCCGGTGGACGGCGGCTGGCGGGTCAGCGGCCGCAAGACGTTCGCCAGCATCAGCCCGGCGGGCCAGATGCTGGGGACGTTCGCGGTGGTCGGCGAGCCGGCCGAGGGCGCCGAGGTGCTGGCGATCGGCGTCCCGATCTCCGCCGACGGCGTCCGGCTCGAGGAGACCTGGGACGCCGCGGGCATGCGCGGCACGGGCAGCCACGACATCGTGCTCGACGACGTGTTCGTCGCCGAGGGCCAGGTCACCGGCCGCCGGACGTGGGGCGAGCTGGACCGACCGCTCCTCTTGGCATCGCTGCACGCCTGGCCGGTCGTGTCCGCCACGTACCTCGGGGTGGCCGAGGGCCTGGTCGACACCGTCGTCGCGGCGCGCCGTGAGCGCCGGTCGAGCTCGGGCGGATCGAGCCCGGCGACGGACCGCCAGATCGGGCTGCTCGACGCCGAGCTGCGCACGGCGCGGTGGGCGCTGTACGGCGCCCTCGCCGACCTCGGCGACGATCCCGATCCGACCGAGGAGCACTACCTCATGCTCCAGCAGATGAAGCGCGTGGTCACGCTCGCCGGTCAGGAGATCGGCCGCGTGGCCGCCGAGGTGGCCGGCGGCGGCGCCTACGCCCGGCGGGGCGCGGTGGACCGGATGATCCGCGACCTGCGGGCCGCGCCGTACCACCCGGACTCCCCCGAGGAGACCCTGTTGCGCGCCGGTCGGTCGGCGCTCGCCGCCTGACGGGCGCCGGGCGGGGGAACGTCTGCGTCAGCCGATCTGACCGCGGATCTCGCCAGGTGGGAACTGGCTGGTGTGGACGTTGACGTACGTGTTGCCGGCCTTGACCGCGTCGATGAGCGCATCGAGGGGTTCACCCGCCAGGAGCCCGACGAGGTCGTCGGCGGTGAGCGTGCCGGTGGCGAGGATCCCGTCGGTCCGACCCGGGATCAGCTGCGCCGGCGGGCCGTCGGGGTACAGCCAGGCGACGACCGGACCGTTGACCCCGGCCGGGGCGAGGTGGATGTGCGCCTGGGTGACGTTCTCGATGTTGGCGACGATCAATCGGTAGTGGAGCTCGGTTCCGTCGTGGCTGAGCTGGAACGTCGCCTGGCCGCGCGCTCTCGTGTCGGCGGGTGGGACCTCCTCGCCGCCGGACAGGTTCGTCCGGAAGTTGCGATCGTGCTGCGACGGC
>SKSP01000130.1 GCA_007122945.1 Ilumatobacteraceae bacterium
ACGGTGGTCGAGCGGTTCACGATCGAGGCGATGGCCCGCACCCTGGGGGCGGTGTACGACTCGGTGTCGCCGGTGTGTCGCGCGGCGCGGGCCGAGCACCCGTCGGTCGCCCGGTCCGCCTGGGCGCGACGGTGAGGACGCCGACGTGACGCTGCTCGTCGTCAGCCCCGACTACGCGTCCCACCTGGTCCCGCTGCTGACGATCGCCGCTCGGCGCACCGACGAGCGGGTGGTCGTCGCCACCGGCCCGGCGACGCGCCCGCTCGTCGAGGCCGCCGGGTTCGTGCACGTCGAGCTGCGGCTCGGCCGTGGCTCGAACCCGGGCATCATTCGCGCCGAGCAGCAGCCGGTGGGGGAGGACGACAACCTGCGCCGCTTCTTCGCCGCCACCCGCGACGGCATGGTCGCCACGTTGCGGTACCAGGCCGACGCCCGGCGCGACGACCTGCTCTGGGACCCGGTGCGGGTGGGGCGGCGGCTGCTCGACGTGGTGAACGCCGTCGAGCCCGACGAGATCCTGGTCGACCACCTGGCGTTCGGTGCGACGCTCGCGCTGCGGGCGGCCCGGATCCCGTACGGCGACGTCGTGCTCGGACACCCGACGGCGCTCCCGGTCGGCGACGAGGTGTACGGCTGCCCCGAGCGGTGGCCGGCGGCGTTCGACGGCGAGGTGGACGCCGCTGCGCTCGCCGACCTGCGACGACGGTGCGAGGAGGTGCGCGACGGCTTCACGGCGGCGTACAACGCCGCGATGAAGGCGCTCGCGCCGATCGCCGCCGAGGTGGACGACGCGTTCGCCGCCCACGGTGACGTCGTGTTCCACAACTACCCGGCCGAGCTGCACGACCCGGCCCGTACCGCCCTGCTGCCGCCGCACGTGTTCCTCGGTTCGTCGGTGCGCGCCGAGGAGCCCGACGACGAGGTGGCCGCCTGGCTCGCGGGGTCGGGCTGCGCCGGCGACCGTCCGATCGTGTACGTGGCGTTCGGGACGTTCCTGTCGCAGCGCGCCGACGTGCTCGCCCGGGTGGCCGAGGCGCTTCGCATGCTCGACGTAGGGGTGGCGATGGCGACGGGCTCGGCCGACCCGGCGGCGCTCGGGGCACTGCCGGGCGAGTGGTTGGTGCGTTCGCACCTGCCGCAGGTGGCGCTGCTGCAGCAGGCCGCCGTCGCGGTCACCCACGGCGGCAACAACTCGGTCACCGAAGCGCTGACGGCCGGCGTGCCGATGCTCGTGCTGCCGTTCTCGACCGACCAGTTCGTCGGCGCCGCCGACGTCGAACGGCACGGCGTCGGGGTGGCGTCGGCACCCAACTCGGCCACGCCCGGCGAGATCGCCGACGCGGTCACGGCGTTGCTCGACGGCCCGGCGCGGACGGTCGCCGCCTCTCTCTCGGCACGTCTGGGCTGCAACGCCGTGAACCAGCTCACGTCGCTGCAGCCCAGAGCGGGCAGCGGCGCTGGGCTCTCGGCCGGAGGTGCGGCACGGCGGTAGCGTTGCCCCTGATGGCGGCGGTGAGTGGGGACCAGCGGGTGCGGGGGCACCCGGCCGTGCGCACGTTGCTGCTCACCCGGGGCGAGCTGTCGGCGTGGTTGCTCGACGAGCGGACCGGCACGAGCCAGAAGTTGAACACGGCCGCGGCGGCGGTGTGGGCGCTGATGGAGGAGCCGCTCACGGTCGACGAGTTGGTGGCCGACCTCGCCGAGACGTTCGGGCTCGACGGCGCGACGGCGAGCGAGACGGTGGCGAAGGCGATCGAGACGTTCCAGGAGGCCGACCTCGTCGTCGACGACGGCGACGAGGCGACGGCCGCCGAGGTCGGTGACGCGGCGGCACCCGACGAGGCGGCCGACTCCGGCGCCGTCGACGCGTCGGATGACGGTGGCCTGCCGCCGGCGCTCACCCGCGCGCCCGACCCTTGAGGCAGCGATCTCGGCCGCCTCGGGTGGGTGGCGAACGTGGACCTGCGGCTCGGACGCTGGCGGGTCGGGGTGCGCCCCGACACCGACGCGACCCGCCGCCGCCTCGCCGCGCTCCTCGCGCCGTACGCGGACGACTCGGGTGAGACCACGCGCACCAACTTCAGCGTGCGCGGCACCGGTCGCTGGCCGAAGCGGGGTGTGGCCGATCTGTACGTGGCCGGCGACCGGGTCCGGGCCGACCGTCGGCTCGATCCCGTGGTTCACCACCTCGTCGGTCACCTCGTCGGCATCGCCGCCGAGCCCGTGCTCGCGCGCGACCGCACCGTCGTGACCGGGCGCCTCGTCGCTCGTGGTGACCGGGCGGTGCTGGTGACGGCGTCGTGCACCGGCCCGATTCCCGGCAGCGGCGAGGGTTCCGCCGACGTGCCCGCCGACCTGGTCGAGCGCGCCGTGTGGCACCCGGTGGTCGACCCGGTCGAACGGTCGATCGTGGTGCCGCCGCCGCTCGCGGACCTCGACTGGCGTGCCGCCCGGCTCGATCCGCCGCCCGCCGAAGGTCCCGACCGGTTGCAGCTGGTCGGCGTCGTCACCCCGCCCGATCGCGACGGCGAGGCGAACCTCCCCGCGGTGTGGGCGGCGAGCCGGGGCCGCCTCGACGAATGGGGCATGCTGCTCGCCCTGTTGGAGGGCGACGGCCGGGCCGTCGCCGCCCGCACGAAGGCCGAGATCCTCACCGCGGCGACCCGCCTCCTGGCGTAGCGACCGCGAACCGGGCTCTCGAAGTCAAACAGGTCTGGAAATCCGTGGTCGATGCCTCACCGTTGGGGCCGCGTTCACGTGGAAGTCCGCGGTCGAGATCTTCGAAGAACGAGGCGGCCGCACGCACCTCGTAGCGCTGGGACGTCACCCAGGCTCGGTGGTCTCGGTGACCGCGACGTCGATCCTCGAGGATGGGTTGGGCCTGTCGGCCGGGCAGTACGCGCTCGGCTACTCACCGGAGCGGATCGACCCGGGCAACACGACCTACACGCTGGTGAACACGCCGAAGGTCGTGAGCGGCGTCGACGAACCGTCGCTGCGGCGGTCGACGGGTCTTTCTCGGTGCTGGTCGACCGCACGGTGCTGGTCGGGTCACCGGCCGAGGCCGAGCTCGTCAAGCTGCCGGAGAACACGTTCCGCCACGTCAACATCGCGCTCGTGAACGAGCTGGCGATGTTCGCTCGCGAGCTCGGCGTCGACGCGTGGCGGGCGATCGACGCCGCGGCGACGAAGCCGTTCGGGTACATGAAGTTCCCCCCCCCGGGCCCGGTGTGGGCGGACACTGCCTGCCGATCGACCCGAGCTACCTGGCGTGGCGGGTGAAGCAGCACCTCGGGCACACGTTCCGGTTCGTCGAGCTGCCGAACGACGTCAACGAACACATGCCCGACTACGTGCACACCCGGCTGACGGCGATGCTCAACGAGCAGAAGCGCGCGCTGAACGGCAGCCGGATCCTGTTGCTCGGTCTCGCCTACAAGAAGGCGACGAGCGACTGGCGCGAGAGCCCGAGCGTGCACGTCGCCGAGGGGACGGCCGGATCGTTCGGTGGGGGTGCAGGGCGTCGTCCTGCCGATCTTTCGCACCATCAGGAGGTCACCGTCGCAGCGGCGAGCAGCTCCGTTCGGTCTCCGAACACGTGGATGCCGTCGCGGGCGACGTCTCCGAGCACACCACCGGGTTCGGCGGCGCGCACCTCGAGTTGCGCCTACTCGAGTACGCGCGTGTCGTTGCCCGTCCATCGTGAGACCGCTTGTTCGAGTTCGCTGACCTGCCGACGCCATTCGGTGTCGCTGCCGCCGACGTCGGCGGGTCGGACGACCATACCCGCTCCTGGTCGAGGCTGAGGGTGCCGGCCAGCTGCTCTCGGCGCTCGAGATGACGGTCCTGATCGGCGTCGCGCTGTTGTCGTGGCGTCGTCTCGCCAACCTGCCCCGCCAACTGATCCCGGTGCCCTACGTCGCGTTCGCGATGACAGTCGTGTTCTTCGGGAGTCTGGCGTTCACGAGCTTCGCCAACCTCGGCGTGCTGACGCGTGAGCGGACCTTGCTGTTCCCGTTCCTGTTGCTGACCTTGTGCCTGCCGACGCGGCGCGAGGTGGACGACGCGCGCGCCGAACACGAGGCACCCGAGGCCGTCGGGACGGCGGTTGGGTGGGGCGATGGTTCCGACACCGATGGGCCGAACGACAGGCCGCCGAGCGAGTGGTCGAACGATTGGATCGCGCCGTCAGGCTCGGCCAGTTCGCGTAGGTGGGAACCGGCGCGACCGCTCGTATCCGGTGATCCTGCGTCCGTTGTCGAGCTCGGGGCGGTTCCCGTTCCGGCGCAGACGTGGCAACCCTCTCGACCGGCTCGTGCATCCGAAAAGACCGGGGTCGTCGACGCCGTCCCGGCCGCTTCGCCCGGCCCCGACGTGTGGCAGCGGTCGCGCCCTCGGCCCGATCGCGCCCGGCGTCCTCCGGCCGACGGCACTGCCGGCTGAGCGCCCGTATCGATCGCGGTCGTCGATCACGCCAGCCGGATGGAGGTGACGGCTGTCGCAAGACCCTGTGCGGCTGCGGCGGCGGCGAGTTCGGCGTCGCCGGTCACCATCACGACGTCGTCGTCGGCCACCTCCATCGCAGCCGCCAGGTGCACTGCGTCGTATCCGTGGAGACCGCGCACGTGGGCGAGCTGGCCAGCGGTTCGGGCGAGCTCGCCGGTGAGCTCGATGTGGTCGATCTGCTGAACGACGGCGTCGAGGTCGGCGATTGCCGCGGCCGTGTTGGCGTTCGTCAGCCGCTCCATGCGGTTGGCGCGTGCGACTGCCGCGCACGCTTCCGGGTAGAGCAGACGGGTGCTCACGACGCGCGCCGCCTCGTTCCACACGCGACGACAGCGATGGCTCGTGGGCTCGTCGATCACCAAGGGGACCACCGCCGAGGTGTCGAAGTAGGCGATCACCGACGCTGTTCCGCCACGAGGTCGCTGACGGTCCCTTTGGCCGCGATGCCGCGACCTGAACGGGGACGCTTGGGTGCCGACGCGGGCGTGATGAGGCCCTCCGCGACCAGGCGGTCGAACGGGCGGGGAGCATCGAGGGGCACGAGACGCGCCACGGCGCGCCCATGGTCGGTGACGGTGATCTCCTCGCCCTGGCGGACGGCGGCGAGATAGCGACTGAGATGATCCCTGAGCTCGCGAACTCCGGCTTCCATCCCGGCATTATGGCGCCTTCAGCGCTGGAAATCTCGCCACATGAGGCCCACCGGATGATCAGCAGTGGTAGCGGGTCTGGAGGATGACGAGATCATCCCCGTCGACCAGGTACACCCGTCGTGTTCCGTCGATCAAGCGGCTGAGTCGCTTGCAGGACCGCCCGGTCGGTGTTCCTCGCTCCGTCCGAGCCCGCGTTCTGATTCCAACTGGTAAGATTCCTACTCATGAGGGTCACCGAGAAGGGGCAGGTCACGATCCCGAAGGAGCTCCGAGACGAGCTCGGGATCGGACCAGGGAGCGAGGTGGCCTTCCGGCGAGACGGCGACGCCATCGTCGTCCGGAAGGTGTCGGGTGGCGTCACCCGTGGCCGCCGTGTCGTCGAGCGCCTCCGGGGTCGGGGCGACGTGCAGATGACGACCGACGAGATCATGGCGCTCACGCGCGGAGACTGAACGGTGTCCGGCACCCTCGTCGACGCCAATGTGATCCTCGACGTTCTCACCGAAGATCTTGAATGGCTCGACTGGTCGATCGGTGCACTCGAGCGAGCGATCGAAGCCGGTCCGGTGTACGTGAACCCGGTCATCTATGCCGAGGTGTCTGTCAGGTTCTCGACGATCGAAGGGCTCGAGGAAGCCCTGCCGGTCGACCAGTTCCGCCGTCTCGCTGTTCCTTGGGAGGCAGCCTTCCTCGCTGGGAAGGCGTTCGTCCGGTACCGGCGCAGCGGAGGGTCGAGACTCGCCCCTCTCCCTGACTTCTTCATCGGCGCTCACGCTGCAGTCGCAGGCCTCGACCTGCTCACCCGCGACGCGGGGCGTTTCCGGACCTACTTCCCCTCGGTACCGATCGTGGCGCCGTCGTGACCCCCCGACACGCGGTCCGAACAACTCGACGTTGCCGAGGGTGAGCGACCAGTTCGACAGCGGGGGAGCACCGTGGTCGTCGACCGTCCGCCAGGTGAGGATCGGGCCGCCGCCGGGGAGTGAGACGAAACGGGTGCGGGGGCGGGCGGGGCCGAGTCGGATCACGTAGTCGGCGCCGGCCTCGCGTGCTGCGCTCGCCGCGAGCCGGTCGGCGGCGCCGGGTTCGCCGAACGCCGCCACCAGCACGAGCTCGAGCGCGTCGCCCCGCCGGCGGGCGCGCACGATGATCGACGTGTCGTCGCGCTCCACCACCCGGTAGCCGAGTAGGGGCGTGGCGAAGCGCCAGCGGAGGAAGCTCTCGTCGACCCGGGTGTGGATCGTCCGGACGTCGGTCGGGGGTGGGATCAGGGCGAGCGCTGCGACCACGGCGCCGTCGTCGAGCCACTCGGCCACCGGACGACCGACGGTCAGCTCCTGCGACCACCGGTCGGCGGGGACCTTCGAGCGGACGGCGGTGATGGCGCTGCGGGGACGGGTGAACCGGACCGCCCCGGCAGGCGACCGACCTCGCGCCAGCCCATTCTGAGATAGCCGGGTCGGCTCTGGTCGTTCGGGGTGTTGAACACGAAGTCGACGCCTTGTTCCCGGACCGCGTCGAGGGCGTGGCGGGTGAGCGCCGTGAACAGGCCGCGGCCCTGGTAGTCGGGGTCGGTGGCGGTGTCGACGGCCCGCACCGCTCGCAGCGTCTGACCGCCACGCTCGAACTCCCAGCGCAGGAACGTCCGGAACCCGGCGAAGCGATCGCCGTCGGTCGCCACCCACATCGGCGACGGGCCGAAGGAGTTCTCGTCGTGCTTCCAGGCGAACAGCGCCGGGTAGCGGGGGTCGTCGTCGCCGCCGAGCGACCGGCGGAGTACGTCGAGGATCGCGTCCCGGTCGCTCGCTGTCGCCGGCCGGATGTCCAGTCCTCCGCCCGCTGCCCGGCCACCCGCTGCCCGGCCACCCGCTGCCCGGCCACCTGCTGCCCGGCCACCCGCTGCCCGGCCACCCGCTGTCCGGCTGTCACCGGTGGCCTCCGGCCCGTTTGCCGGCCCGCCAGCGACTCTGTGTCGCTCAGCGCCGCCAGGGCCGGCAGCTGGCGACTCTGTGTCGCTGGGGTGCTGGTTCTCGGGGGGTCGCCGGCCGGCAGCTGGTGACTCTGTGTCGCTGGGATGCTGACTTTCGGGGCGCGAGCGGGACACGCGGTCATAGGTCTGCTCGATCGTCTCGACCGTGCGGGCGACGTCGAACTCGCGCGCCCGGGCGGTCGACGCAGCGGCCAGAAGCGTCCGAAACCCCTCGTCGGTCGCCACCCGTTCGATCGCGTCCGCGAGGGCCTCGGAATCGCGGGGCGGCACGAGCAGGGCGTCCACCCCGTCGGTCAGCTCCTCGGCCATCCCGCCGACCTCGGTCGCCACGATCGGCAGGCCGAGCGCCAGCGCCTCCATGATCGCCACCGGGAGGCCCTCCACTGCGACGCCAGCACGAACGCGTCGCACGCCCCCATCACCCGCACGGCGTCGTCGCGGAACCCCGTCAGCACGACCCGGTCGGTGAGGCCGAGCTCCTCGACCATCGCCCGCACCTCGGCCTCCTGCGGGCCCTGTCCGACCGCGACGACCCGCGCGGTGACGTCACACTCTGCCAGGAGGTGGGCCGCCCGAACAGGTTCGGGTAGTCCTTCTGCGGACGGAAGTTGGCGGCCGTCCCGATCACGAACTCGTCGAGGCCGAGGCCGAGCTCGTCTCGGATCTCGGAGCGATGCTCGACCGCGGTCGCCGTCGCCGCGACGTCGATCCCGTGTCGCACCGTCGTCGCGTGAGCGGTGGTCGGGCCGGCCGTCGACTCGCGGAACTCGTCGGTGACCGCCAGCGCGGCGGCGCCCCACCGCCCGGTCCAGCGGTTCAGCATTCGAGTGGGGAGGCGATGCGTCGCCCAGCGGTTGTGCTCGGTGCTGCTGAACGACCACGCCAACCCCAACAAGATCGACAGCTTCTTGCACCGCGACGTCGCCTACGACGCGGTCGTCGACCGCGACACCGGCGAGGTCGCGGCGACGCTGCGGGTGACGCTCACCAACCAGGCGCCGGGCACCGGGTACGAGGACTACGAGTTCGGCAACGTGTTCGGGTTCGAACCCGGATCGAACCGTACCCTGCTGACCGTCATGAGACCGGCATGTCCACCTTCGAGAGCAGCCTGCGCATCGGTGCGCTGCTGATGGTCGGCGGCCTCGGCTTCGTGATCGTCGCTCGCCGCCGTCGCTTCGCCGCCACCACGACGGCGAGCAGCTGACCGACCGATCTGACCGGGTTCCCACCCGGTTCGACCGCATCTCGATCCCGACCGGTCCGTTCGGTCGGGATCGTGCGTTTTCGACCTGACAGGATCGGCGTCGATGGCCCAGCTCTCGTTCCCCGCCCGCCTCCGTCAACTCGCTGCCGAGGCGCCCGACCGGCCCGCCGTCACCTGCGACGATCGCTCCGTCACCCGGGCCGAGCTCGTCGCCGCCGGTGACCGGCTCGCCCGTGACCTCGCGGCTCGCGGCGTCGGTCACGGCGACTTCGTCACCGTCGCCCTGCCGAACTCGGTCGACTGGTTCGTCACCTACGTCGCCGTGTGGGCGCTCGGCGCCGTCCCGCAGCCGGTGTCGGCCCGGCTCCCAGCGCGCGAGCTGACCGCCATCGTCGAGCTCGCCGGCTCGAAGGTCGTCGTCGGCGTCGACCCGGGCTCGGAGCTCGCGGCCGGGCTGCCGGCCGGCACCGAGTGCATCCCCGTCGGCTACGAGCCCGCCGCCGGCCCGTCCGGCGGTCACGCCGACGAGCCGCTCCCCGACGCCGTGTCACCTGCCTGGAAGGCACCGACGTCGGGCGGCTCGACCGGGCGGCCCAAGCTGATCGTGTCGGGAGACCCGGCGCTGATCGACCCCGATGCCGAACCTCCCCGCATGCTCGGCCGCGATGGCTGCATCGTCGTCCCCGGCCCGCTGTACCACAACGGCCCGGCGGTGTGGTCGTGCGACGCGCTTCTCGCCGGCAAGCACGTCGTCGTGCTCCCACGTTTCGACGCGGAGGGCACGCTCGCCGCGATCGCCGAACATCGCGCCGACGTCGTCTACCTCGTCCCGACGATGATGAAGCGGATCCTGCGTCTTCCCGACGAGGTCCGGCTCGCCTACGACCTGTCGTCGCTGCAGGTCGTGTGGCACCTCGCCGAACCGTGCCCGCCGTGGCTGAAGGACGCGTGGATCGAGTGGCTCGGCCCGGAGCGGATCTGGGAGCTGTACGCGGGCACGGAGGCGCAGGCTGCGACGATCATCAACGGCGTCGAGTGGCTCGAGCACCGCGGTTCGGTCGGTCGGCCGGTCTTCGGCGAGATCTCGATCCGCGACGTCGACGGCGTCGAGCTGCCGGCGGGGGAGCAGGGCGAGGTCTGGATGCGTTCCGGCCGCGACACGCCGACGTACCGCTACCTCGGTGCCGAGGCGAAGGAGCTCGATGGCGGGTGGGAGTCGCTCGGCGACGTCGGCTGGCTCGACGACGACGGCTACCTGTACCTCGGGGACCGCCTGCAGGACATGATCCTCACCGGCGGGTCGAACGTGTACCCCGCCGAGGTCGAGGCCGTCCTGGCCGAGCACCCGGCCGTTCGCTCGTGCGCCGTCATCGGGCTCCCCGACGACGACCGTGGCAACATCGTCCACGCCATCGTCGAGGCCGACTCGGCCGAGGTGAGCGCGGACGAACTGCTCGCGTTCGCCGCCGACCGCCTCGTCCGCTACAAGCTGCCCCGGTCGGTCGAGTTCGTGAGCGAACCGCTCCGCGACGACGCCGGCAAGGTCCGCCGCACCGCCCTCCGCGCCGCCCGCCTCTGACCCGTCCGCGCCGATCGGCCGTTTCCCGCCGGTTGCGGCAGACGGTTCGGGGTGGGTGGGCTGGTTCCGTCCGCGCCGATCGGCCGTTTCCCGCCGGTTGCCGCGGACGGTTCGGGGTGGGTGGGCTGGTTCCGTCCGCGCCGATCGGCCGTTTCCGGTCGGTTGCGGCAGACGGTTCGGGGTGTTCGGGGGTCAGGCGGCGGGGAGGCGGCGTTCGACCGTGATCCGGAGTTCGTCGGCGCGGCGGTGCACCGACACCTCGTCGGCGAGGGCGCGCACGATGCCGAGGCCGCGACCCGTGATCGAGCCGGGGTCGGCGACCTCCCACTCGTCGGCCGGACCGACCTGGTCGGTGTTGCCACGGCTCGTCACCTGCAGCAGCACCCGTTCGTCGTCGCACGTCACCGTCACGTCGACCGTGCGGCCATCGCCGTGCTCGATCGCGTTCGTGACGAGCTCGCTCGAGATGAGCTCGAGGTCGGTCGTCACGGCGTCGGCGCCGTGACGGGCCCGCAGCCGGGCCAGCGACTGGCGGACGAACCTCCGGGCGACCGGGACGTTCATCGTCTCCGGTGCCAGGCGGAGGGAGGACGCGGCCGAACCCGCGGGGGCCGCCGGGAGCCCGGCACAGGGGAGATCGTCCGTCGCCATGTCAGCACCTATCGGGGGGAGGGCTGCCCAGGGACTACCCGCCGCCGTCGCCCGTCAAACGGGGCGCCGGCGACGCCGCCCCGGGCGTGAGACTCACGGGGAGACCGTCCGCCCTCGGGTCGTGGCCCCTCAGTCGTCCACGACGACGAGGTGTTCGGTGAGTCCGCTGATCGCGAACAGGCGCGACACCGCGGCACTGGGGCGACGGACGACCAACCGCCGGTCCGACCCCTCGGCGCGCTGGTGCGCCTCAACGATCAGGCGCAGCCCGCTCGAATCGATGAAGTCGACACCCTCGACGTCGAGCGTGACGTCGCCGTCGTCACCGGGTAGCGGATCGAGGTGCCCCGCCAGCTCGGGCGCAGTGTGGGCATCGATCTCGCCGACCAGCACCAGGAGCGAACGGTCGAGCGTGATCGAGAGACGTGGGTTGGCATCGGTCACGGCGACAACCTATCCCGCCGGACCGACGGCACCGATCGCGGTCGGTCCACCTCGGTCCCCCGAACGGGTGAAATGCCGTGATCCCCTTCCCGCCGGATCGCCGGGTGAGTACGTTCATCGACATGGAGACGCTCTCGTTCGGCGACATCGTGGGTGCCACCGTCACCCGGTTCCGCCGGGTCTCGGAGGCCAGACGGCTCGGCGAGCGGCTCCACGAGACGCTCCGGATCGACCTGCCCGAGGTCGACGGTGTCGAGCTCGCCGCCCGCTACCGGCCGGCGTTCGACGCCGTCGCCGCCGGCGGTGACTTCGCCGAGGTGTCCGACCTCGGCGACGCCGTCGCCGTCGTGATCGGCGACATCGTCGGCCACGGCGTCGACGCCGCCGTGCACAGCGTTCAGCTCCGGTCCGACCTCGCCACCGCCCTCCACGTCACCCGTGACCCCGCCGCCGCGCTGCGGGTGCTCGACGCCCGGTCGGCCGGTCGTGGCGAGAGCTGCATCGCCACCGCGATGTGTCTGCTCGTCGACCCCTCGCTCCGCGTGGCGACCATCGCGACTGCCGGGCATCCCCCGCCGCTGGTCGTGTCCCCCGACCACACGTCCGACTGGTTGCCCCTCCCGTCAGGGCCGCCGGTGGGTATGGCGGGGAACCGGCCGGCGGCGACCACCGTCGCCATCGGCCCCGACGACGTCGTGCTGTGCTTCACCGACGGCGTGATCGAACGTCCGGGCGTGGTGCTCGACCACGGTGTCGCCCATCTCGCCGGGAGGGTCGTCGGTGCGACCCGCGACGTCCGATCGACCGAGGCGGTGGTCGACGCGGCGATGGAGGCGGCGGTCGACTTCGCCGACGGTCGCGACGACGCCGTCGCCCTCGCGCTCCGACTGGTCTGACGAGGCGCCGATGCACGACGCCGCCGACACGTCAGGGAACCGACCGATCTCGGTCGCGCTCGTGAACGACTACGAGATCATCGTCCACGGGTTGGCCGCCATGCTCGAACCGTTCGAACAGCGGTTGGAGGTGGTCGACCTCGAGGTCGGCGGCGAGACGACCGCCCGAGCCGACGTCGCCCTGTTCGACACGTTCGCCGGCCGACGCCACGCGCTCGCCCGCTCCGAGAACATGGTCGACGCGGACCGCGTCGACCACGTCGTGTTGTACACCTGGGACGCGTCGGCCGACTTCCTCGCCGAAGCCGTCCGCATCGGCGTCTCCGGCGTGCTGCTCAAGTCCCAGCCCGCCGACGAGGTGGTGCGCTCCGTCGAGCGGATCGTCGCCGGCGAGCGGCTCGGCCTCGAGCACATCGCGCGCAGCCGTCAGGTCGCCGAGGACGGTCAGCTCAGCGCCCGCGAGCAGGAGGTGCTCGCCCTCCTCGCGCTCGGCATGACGAACCGTGAGATCGGCACCGAGCTGTTCGTCTCGGCCGAGACGGTGAAGACGTACGTGCGTCGGATCTTCACCAAGCTCGGCGTGTCGAACCGCGTGCAGGCCGCCTCCAAGGCCGCCGAGCACGCCGTCGGGCCACCCCGCGCCCGCCTCGACCGCTGACGTCGCCCGCCGCCCCTCGAGCGTTCGTCGCTTCGTTCGGCGAATTCGCGACCGGGTCACGGATTCGCCGAACAGGGCGCTCGTCACCGCCTCAGTCGGTGCGGGTCTCCTCGACGACGTGGCGACCGTCGTCGCTGACGACCCGTTCGCTACGGGACTTCGTCGAGCGGATGCTCATCCAGCCGAGGCCCTGGATCGCGCCGATCAGCAGCGACAGGGCACCGCCGGCGATGAGGATCCAGCCGACCATCACGAGATCGACCGCCTCGACCGACTCGCGCACGGCGAAGGCCAACACGCCGCCGACCACCAACAAGATGACTCCGAGTCCTACGAACATCTTCGACAACCCTCCCTGCCCGCTGTATCTGCCGCCGGCGCGTTACCGGAGGTCAGCAGCGAGTACCCCGGCGGCTCGGCACCCAAACGCTGCGGTCAGGTGGGGTGGCCAGCTGGCCGTCGAATGGGGGGTCAGATGATGTCAGATGATGGGGCCGTCAGGTCCGGGTGGCGATGAGGGCGGCAGCGTCGTCGCCGCGGTCGGGGCTGTCGAGGTGCTCGCGCACGACGCGCAACAGCGTCGTGGGATCGGGGTCGTCGACGGCGGCGAGCGCCGCAGCGAGCTCGGCGACGCACGCATCGATCGGCCGGTCACGCCGTTCGACCACGCCGTCGGTGAACGCGACGACGGTCGCACCCGGGTCGAGGAGGGCATCGATCGATCCGTGACCGCCGAGCCCCGACCCGATCGGCGGCCCGGGTTCGAGATCGAGCGGCCCCGCCGAGCCGCCGCGCGCCCCGACGACGATCGGCGGCAGATGACCGGCCGCGGCGAGGCACATCTCCGATCGGTCGGCGTCGAGGGTCACGACGAGCGCGGTCGCGAACGTCGACTCGTCGACCGCCGCGAAGTAGCGGTCGGCGATCGCCAGGGCCCGGGCCGGGTCGCCGTGCTCGACGAGATGGCTGGCGAGGACGTGGCGGATGCGGCCCATCTCCGCCGCGGACGCCATGTCGTGCCCGGCGACGTCGCCGACCACCAGTCCGACGCCACCGTCGGCGAGCCGGACCACGTCGTACCAGTCGCCGCCGACGTCGGTCTGGTCGGCCCCCGGCTGGTAGATCGAGCGCAGCGCCAGCCCGTCCACCTTCGGCAGTCGGCGGGGGAGCAGCGCGTGCTGCAGCGTCTCGGCGACCGAGCG
>SKSP01000569.1 GCA_007122945.1 Ilumatobacteraceae bacterium
CGGGTCGTCGGCATGCGGCTGCGCAGTGCGGTCCGCGGCTACGACCTCGTCGCCCGCTGGGGCGGCGACGAGTTCGTGCTGGTGCTCCCGGGCATCGACAACGACACGTTCGCGAACTCCCGGGCCAGCTCCCTCGCCGCCCTCGTGGCACAGCCGATGCGCGCCGGCGACGGCGACACCGGCGCTGGCGCCAGCCCACAGGTCGGGGCGAGCATCGGCATCTCCTTGCTCGGTCGCCACGGCGAGACGCTCGAGGAGCTCGTGGCGGCCGCCGACGCGGCGATGTACTCGGCGAAGCGGAGCGGCTCGAGCCACGCGATCGCCGAGACGCCTACGCTGGCCCCGTGCTCGCCCGTGAACCACTGACCTCGAAGCTGGCCGGTTTCGGCACGACGATCTTCGCCGAGATGTCGGCGCTCGCCGTCCGGACCGGTGCGATCAACCTCGGCCAGGGCTTCCCCGACACCGACGGTCCGCCCGAGGTGCTCGACGCCGCCGTCGACGCCATCCGATCGGGTGTCAACCAGTACCCGCCGGGGCCCGGTCTGCCGGTGCTCCGCGAAGCGATCGCCGACCATCAGCGGCGTTTCTACGACATGGACTTCGACACCGAGTCCGAGGTGCTCGTGACCGCCGGCGCGACGGAGGCGCTCGCCGGGGCGCTGCTCGGCATGCTCGACGTGGGCGACGAGGTGATCGTCTTCGAGCCGATGTACGACAGCTACCAGGCCTGCATCGCCCTGACCGGCGCCGTCGCCCGGCCGATCCTGTTGTCGCCGGGGCCCGACGGCTACGCGTTCGACGCCGACCAGTTGCGCGCCGCGGTCAACGACCGGACGAAGCTGGTCCTGCTGAACACACCGCACAACCCGACGGGCAAGGTGTTCACCGCCGACGAGCTGCAGGTCATCGCCGATCTCGCGATCGACCGCGACCTGATCGTCGTCACCGACGAGGTCTACGAGCACCTCGTGTTCAGCGGCGCGTTCCACGTCCCGATGGCGACCCTGCCGGGGATGGCCGAGCGGACGCTGACGATCTCGTCGGGCGGCAAGACGTTCAACACGACCGGCTGGAAGATCGGTTGGGCCTGCGGTCCGGCGTCGCTCGTCGCCGCCGCTCGCACCGCCAAGCAGTTCCTGACCTACGTCAACGGCGCGCCGTTCCAGCCGGCGATCGCCGTCGGACTCGGCCTCCCCGACGAGTACTTCCACCGTCTCGCCGCGGGTCTGGAGGCCACGCGGGACACACTGGAGGCCGGGTTGGAGGCCGCCGGGCTCGTCCCGTTCCGCGCCGAGGCGACGTACTTCACGACCGTCGACATCCGCCCGGTGCGCCCCGACGGCGACGGTGTGGAGTTCTGCCGCGAGCTGCCCGAGCGGTGCGGCGTGGTCGCCGTACCCAACCAGGTGTTCTACGCGAATCCGGAGCACGGGCGACACCTCGTGCGGTTCGCGTGCTGCAAGCGCCCCGAGGTGATCGCCGAGGCCGTCGAGCGCTTGGCCGTGCTCGCCGGGTCGGGGGCGGCATCGTGAGCGAGCTGCGCATCGCCGCCGTCCAGCACGACATCGTCTGGAACGACCGCGACGCCAACTTCGAGCACCTCGCCCCGATGATCGCCGGCGCCGCGGCGTCGGGCGCCGGTCTGGTGCTGCTGACCGAGACGTTCTCGACCGGGTTCGGGTTCGACCAACCCGACTTCGGCGAGCCGGAGGGCGGGCCGTCGTCGGCGTTCCTGGTCGAGCGCGCCGCCGAGCACGGCGTGTGGGTCGGGGGCACGTGCCCGGAGATCGCCGCCGACGCCGGCGACGACCCTCGACCGTCGAACGTGTTCGTGCTGGCCGGCCCCGACGGTACGACCCACCGCTACCGCAAGGTCCACCCGTTCAGCCACGCCGGCGAGCACGAACACGTCCGGGCCGGCACCGAGCTCGTCACGGTCGACGTCGCCGGATTCCGGGTCAGCATGTTCGTCTGCTACGACCTGCGCTTCGCGGACGAGTTCTGGCAGCTCGCCCTCGACACCGACCTGTACCTCGTGCCGGCCAACTGGCCGGAGAAGCGCCGCACGCACTGGATGTCGCTGCTGCAGGCGCGGGCGATCGAGAACCAGGCGTACGTGGTCGGCGTCAACCGGGTCGGCGAGGGCGGCCCGCTCACCTATTCCGGCGACAGCCGCATCGTCGACCCGCTCGGCGAGCTGCTGGCGACCGCCAGCTACACCGAGTCGATCCTCTTCGCCGACCTGTCGACCGACCACGTCGCGAGCACCCGCGACCACTTCCGTTTCCTCCAGGACCGCCGCTGATCCTCCATTCCGTCCGCGCCGATCGGCAGGATCCGGTCGGTTGCCGCGGACGGTTCGAGGGGTCGCTGCGAACCGTCTGCCCGAACCGACTCACTCCGGCCGGTTGCCGCGGACGGTTCGGGGGGTGAGGGGTCTGGTCTGGAGGCTGACGAGGGCGCCGTAGGGGGTCTCCTGCTGGCCGACCTCGGTGAAGCCGAGGCGGGCGTGGAACGCGAGCGAGGGATCGTTGCGCGGGCGCAGGTTCACCTCGAGGCACAACTCCTCGGCACCGCCGGCCGCGGCGACCTGCTCGGCCACCCGCTCGTAGAACGTCCGGCCGATCCCGCGACCGTGCCACGCCGGGTCGACCGCGACGCGGTCGAGGTAGACGAAGCTGTCGTAGCGCTCGGCGAACCACCGGAAGTTGACGCTGTCGTAGCGGGCATCCGGGCCGAGCACGAGACAGAAACCGACGACGCCCCGGTCACCGTCGCCGGCCTCCACGTCGGCGGCGAGGGCGACGATCGACTGCTCGACGAGGTGGTCGAGGCCCGGCCGGTCGAGCAGGCCGACGGCGGGGACCGCCGCGTTGTTGATGTCGAGGACGCGGTCGAGGTCGGCGGGAATCAGGTCGCGGACGAGCACGGGGGCGACGATAGGTTCCCCGGGCGATGGCTGCCGCACCGCTCATCACCGCTCGGGGCCTCGTCAAGCGGTTCGGGGACTTCGCCGCGGTCGCCGGCATCGACGTCGAGGTCGAATCCGGCGAGTCGTTCGGGTTCCTCGGTCCGAACGGCGCGGGCAAGTCGTCGACGATGCGGATGATCGGGTGCGTCTCGCCGCCCACATCGGGCGAGCTGCGCATCTTCGGCCTCGACCCCGTCACCGACGGACGGGAGATCCGGGCGCGTCTCGGCGTCGTGCCCCAGCAGGACCAACTCGATGCCGAGCTCACCGTCGAGGAGAACCTCGTCGTGTACGGCCGGTACTTCGACATCCCGCGCGCCGAGTGCCGACGGCGGGCCGCCGAGCTGCTCGACTTCGTGCAACTCACCGACCGGGCCGGGAGCAAGGTGGACCCGCTGTCGGGCGGGATGAAGCGCCGCGTCACGATCGCCCGATCGCTGATCAACGAGCCGAGCCTGCTGCTGCTCGACGAGCCCACCACCGGTCTCGACCCACAGGCCCGCCACGTGTTGTGGGACCGCCTGTACCGCCTCAAGCAGCGCGGCGTGACGCTCGTGCTCACCACGCACTACATGGACGAGGCCGAGCAGCTGTGCGACCGCCTCGTGGTCATGGACGGCGGCCGCATCGTCGCCGAGGGGTCGCCCCGCTCGCTGATCCAGCAGCACTCGACGCGCGAGGTGCTCGAGCTGCGCTACGCCCCCGGCACCAACGAGGAGCGCGCCCACGCCATCGCCGACATCGGCGACCGCCAGGAGGTGCTGCCCGACCGCGTGCTCGTGTACACCCACGACGGCGAGGCCGCCCTCCACGAGGTCCACGAGCGCGACGCCGCCCCGATCTCGTCCCTCGTCCGCCGCAGCTCCCTCGAGGACGTCTTCCTCCGCCTCACCGGCCGCACCCTCGTCGACTGACATGGAGCTGAATCGAGTTCGAGGGGTCTGGAGATGACCAGCTCGACGCGGAACCGGGTGGGGCGGAACCGGGTGGGCACGCCGCCGGCGGTGCGGGTGTGGGAGCGATCGTTGCTGTTGCACGGGCGGGTGTGGAAGTCCAGCCTGCTCGGCTCGTTCCTCCAGCCGTTGCTGTACCTCGCCGGGATGGGGCTCGGCGTCGGCGCGCTCGTCGACGCGACCACCGGATCGCCGGAGCTCCTCGGCGGGGTCAGCTACCTGGCGTTCATCGCCCCCGCGCTGCTCGTCGCGGCAGCGATGATGGTGTGCGCCCAGGACTCCTTGTGGCCGATGCTCGACGGCTTCATCTGGAGCGAGGCCTACAAGGGGATGGCGGCGACACCGCTCACGCCGGGGCAGGTGTCCGACGGGATCGCGCTGTGGCACGCCACCCGCGCCGTCGTCACCGCGGGCGGGTTCGCGATCGTGCTGGTGCTGTTCGACGACACCCGTACGTGGGGACTGCTCGCCGCCGTCCCCGTCGGCGTCGCGACCGGGCTCGCGTTCGCGCTGCCGATCACGGCCTGGGCGGCGACACGCGACGGCGACCGGTCGTTCCCGGCCATCCTGCGCTTCGGCATCATCCCGACGTTCCTGTTCGCCGGCGTGTTCTTCCCGATCGAGCAACTCCCCGCGGCGATCCAGCCGATCGCCATGGTCACGCCGTTGTGGCACGGGGTCGAGCTCGCCCGGGGCGCGGTGCTCGGCACGCTCTCGGCCCCGGCCGCGTCGCTGCACTCGGCCGTCCTCGTCGCCTACGTGTTCGCCGGCGCCGTGCTGTGCCGTCGGGCGTTCGGTCGGAGGCTCGGCTCGTGAACGTCGCCGCACCATCGAGAGATGTCCCGTTGCGCATCGTGCCGCTCGGGATGTTCGACGCCCGGCGACCGCAGCGCATGGTCGAGCGCAGCCTCTACGTCCACCGTCGCTCGTGGATGGTGATCGTCAGCGGCTTCTTCGAGCCGCTGTTCTACCTGCTGTCGATCCGGGTCGGGTTCGGCGCGCTGATCGGCGACATCACCGTCGACGGCCGGACGATCGGCTACGCCGAGTTCGTCGCGCCCGCCCTGATGGCGGCCGCAGCGATGAACGGGGCGATCTACGACTCGACGATGAACGTCTTCTACAAGTTGAAGGTATCGAAGCTGTACGACTCGGTGCTCGCCACGCCGATGTCGACCGCGGACGTCGCGCTCGGCGAGATCGCCTGGGCGATGCTGCGCGGCCTGCTCTACTCGGTCGCGTTCTTGCTCACCATGTGGGCGCTCGGGATGACGGCGTCACCGTGGATCGTCCTCGCGATCCCGGCCTGCGTGCTGCTCGGCTTCGCGTTCGCGGCGGTCGGGATGGCGGTCACCAGCTACATGCGCTCGTGGGCGGACTTCGAGTACGTCCCGGCCGTCCAGGTGCCGTTGTTCCTGTTCTCGGCGACGTTCTTCCCGCTCGAGCAGTACGGCAGCTGGTCGTGGATCGTCCAGCTCAGCCCGCTGTACCACGGCGTCGCACTGGTCCGGGCCGCCAACCTCGGCGAGTGGTCGTGGGGGCTGCTCGGCCACGTCGCGTTCTTGCTCGTGCTCGCCGCGATCGGCCTGGCGGTGACCGCGCGCCGGTTGCGCACGATGCTGCTGACGTGACGGAGCGTCGTAGCCTGGGGGCATGCTGTTCCGCAAGAGTGCCGAACTGGTGACCGAGGCCGAGGCGCTGCCCGGCCGCACCGACCAGACGATGCCGGTGCCCGACCGACACCACGTCAACGGGAACCCGCTGCGCGGCCCGTGGCCCGACGGGCACCAGATGCTCGTCGTCGGCATGGGGTGCTTCTGGGGCGCCGAGCGGATGTTCTGGCAGACCGAGGGTGTGTACACGACGTTCGTCGGCTACGCCGGCGGGTACACCCCGAACCCCACCTACGAGGAGGTGTGCACCGGACGCACCGGGCACACCGAGGTCGTCGGTGTCGTGTTCGACCCGGCCGTGGTGTCGCTCGAGCAGGTGCTCGCCGTGTTCTGGGAGGGCCACGACCCGACCCAGGGGATGCGCCAGGGCAACGACGTCGGCACCCAGTACCGGAGCGCGATCTACACCACCGACGACGCCCAGCGCGCCGCGGTCGAGGCGACGCGCGACGTCTTCCGGGAGCGACTCCGCGACGCCGGCTTCGGCGAGATCACCACCGAGATCGCGCCACTCGGCGAGTTCTGGTACGCCGAGCCGTACCACCAGCAGTACCTGGCGAAGAACCCGAACGGCTACTGCGGGATCGGCGGGACGGGCGTCAGCTGCCCGGTCGGCCTGGTCGGCTGACGCGTCGACCGCCGGCGCGCCGGTCGTCGCCCCAACCCTCGCGGCGGATCTGGCCGCCGTCGGCGTCGAGCGTTCGGCCGGGCCAGCGCAACACGCCCGGCGTCGCCGAGAGCCGCGCGATCAGCGACTGCATCGGCGTGTCGCCCACGTTCGCGATCGCCCGTCGGGCGGCGAGGTGCGGGTCGACGGCGAGGTCGGCCATGTCGAGCACGGGCCCCACGGCGGCGTCGGCGGCGCCGAACGCCGCGATCACCTCGTCGCGAGTGCGCTCACCGCACCAAGCGACCATCACCCGCTCGAGCTCCTCGCGATGGCCGGCGCGCCCCTCGAACGTCGCGAACCGGGCGTCGTCGCCCACCCCGATCATCTCGAGCACCCGTCGGGCGACACCCTCGCTGCTCGTCGACACGGCCACCCACCCGCCGTCGCGGCAGCGGTACGTGCCGCGCGGCACCGTGTAGGGCAGGCCGCCACCGAGGCGCGGCTGCTGCTCGCCGCGCAGCGCGTAGACGCTGAACAGCGGCCCCATCATCTGCATCATCGACTCGAGCAGGTTGACGTCGACCACCTGCCCCTCGCCCGAGTGCACGGCCACGAGCGTGGCGAACGCGGCCGCCAGCCCGGTGACCTCGTCGGTGAGCGCGATCGGCGGCGGCAGCGGTGCACCGTCCGGCTCGCCGTTGAGCGCGGCGAACCCCGACATCCCCTCGGCGACGGTCGCGAACCCCGGTCGCGCCGAGTACGGACCGTCCTGGCCGAACCCGGTCACCCGGGTGACGACGAGCCGCGGGTTCCGAGCGAGCAGCTCGTCGGGCCCGAGGTCGAGCCGCTCGAGGGTACCCGGCCGGAAGTTCTCGACGAGCACGTCGGCGTCGTCGAGCAGCCGCCAGAGCACGTCGCGATCGGCGTCGTCGCGGAGGTCGAGTGCGATCGTCCGCTTGTTGCGGTTGACGAGCTTCCACCACAGCCCTTCGTCGTCGCGCGGGTCGCGCCACGCCATCCGGCGGAGACCGTCGCCGTCCGGGCGCTCGACCTTGATCACGTCGGCGCCGAAGTCCGCGAGGTAGCGCGCGCAGTTCGGCCCGGCGATGACGCTCGACAGGTCGATGACCCGGAGATCGGCGAGCGGCGGGTTCACGCGCCCCGTCCGATCCAGCGGGCGATCAGGTCGCACGCCTCGCTCACGTGATCGGTCGCCCCGGCGTACGAGAACCGCACGAACCGGTGGCCGCGCTCCAGGTCGAAGTCGATGCCCGGCGTGCAGGCCACCCCGATCTCGTCGAGCCAACGCCGGCACAGCGCCGTCGACCCCGCCGGGTCGTCGAGCCGTTCGACGAGCTCACCGACGTCGGCGTACACGTAGAACGCGCCGTCGGCCTCGGCGACGTCGCGCAACCCGGCCGTCGCCAAGCCGTCGAGCAGGATCGACCGATTGGTCGCGTACCGGGCGACGTGGGCGTCGAGCTCGTCGCGGGCGTCCATCGCCGCGGTCGCGGCGACCTGGGAGACGTGCGCCGCGCACACGTACAGGTTCTGCTGGAGCCGGACGAACGCGTCGACGAGTGCGTCGGGCGCCACCACCCAGCCGATCCGCCAGCCCGTCATCGAGAAGTACTTCGAGAAGCTGTTGATCACCACGGCCTCGGCGGCCCGGCCGACGGTGGTCGGTACCGGATCGGCGCCGTAGGTGATGCCGTGGTAGATCTCGTCGGCCACCAGGCGCACACCCCGCGTTCGGCAGTGCTCGATCAACTCGTCGAGTCTCGCCGTGTCCAGCACGGTCCCTGTGGGGTTGGACGGTGAGGCGACGATCAGACCGTCGAGCGGGCCGACCATGTCGAGCATCTCGGGTGTGGGCGCCCAACGCGTCTCGGGGCCGACGGCGATCGGCACCGGCTCCATGTCGAGTGCGAGGAGCGTGTTGCGATAGCAGGGGTAGCCCGGCTCGACGATCCCGACGCGGGCACCGGCGTCGAACGCGGCGAGGAACGCCAGCGTGAACCCCGCCGATGCACCAGCGACGGCGACGACGCGGTCCGGGTCGACCCGGACGCCGTGCTGCTCGTCGTAGTGGCGGGCGATGCGGTGCCGCAGCCTGGTCAGCCCGTCGGCGTCGGTGTACCCGAGCGGACGGCCGAGTGCCGCCGCGACCGCGTCGAGCGCCGGGCGCGGCGCGCCCGTCGCCGGCTGCCCGACCTCGAGGTGCAACACCCGGTGCCCCGCCGCCTCGCGATCGGTCGCGGCACGCGCCATCGCCATCGCGTGGAACGGTGGCACCCGGTTGGCGCGAGCGGACACGTCGAGCACGGTCATCCGACGATCATGGCAAACGACACCGAGCGCGGTCGCGGCGCACGCGCCTCACGTGGCCGTCAGCAGCTCGCCGGCCCGGAGCTGCGCGGCGTACGCCCCGCCGGCGGCGAGCAGCTCGTCGTGCGTGCCGATCTCGACGATGCGGCCGTCGTCGAGCACGGCGATCCGGTCGGCGCTGCGCACCGTCGAGAGTCGGTGGGCGATCACGATCGCGGTGCGACCGTGGAGCGCCGTGTCGAGCGCCGCCTGCACGTGGGCCTCGTTGTCGTTGTCGAGGTGGCTCGTCGCCTCGTCGAGGATCATGATGGCCGGGTCTTTCAGCAGCAGTCGGGCGATCGCCAGGCGCTGCTTCTCGCCCCCGCTCAGCCGGTAGCCGCGCTCGCCGACCACCGTCGCGTAGCCGTCGGGAAGTGCGGCGATCGTGTCGTGGATGCGCGCACCCCGGCACGCCGCTTCGAGATCGGCACCGGTCGCCTCCGGCCGCGCGTACAGGAGGTTCTCGGCGATCGACTCGTGGAACAGGTGCGGATCCTGCGAGACGACCCCGATCGCACTCCGCAGCGAGGCGAGCGTGAGGTCACGGACGTCGTGGCCGTCGACCCGAACCGCGCCGCCGGTGACGTCGTAGAGCCGGGGCACGAGCGACGCGAGCGTGCTCTTGCCGGCACCCGATGCGCCGACGAGTGCGAGCGTCTCCCCGGGTGCCACCTGCAGCGTGACGCCGGCGAGCACGTCGCGGTCGGGATCGGCCTCGGCGAGGGTCGTCTGCTCCATCGTCCCGATCGCGTTGGCGGCGGCGGGCGGGTAGCGGAACCAGACGTCGTCGAACCCGACGGCGCCACGCGGTTCGACGAGATCGATCGCGCCCGGCCGCTCGCGGATCGTCTCCGGGGCGTCGAGCACCTCGAACACCCGCTCGAAGCTGACCATCGACGTCATCAGGTCGATCCGCGCGTTGGTGAGCCCGGTGAGCGGCTGGTACACCCGGGTCACGAGCGCGGCGAGGGCCACGAGCGTGCCGGCGGTGATGTCGCCGTCGACCACGAACAGCGCCCCGATGCCGTAGATCGCGGCCGCACCGACGGCGGCGACGAGACCGAGCGCGACGAAGAACACCCGGCCGAGCATCGCCGCACGCACGCCCGCGTCGCGCACCGCCCCGGCCCGCCGGGAGAACTGCTCCTGCTCGCGACCGAGGTCGCCGAACAGCTTGACGAGCACGGCACCCGACACGTTGAACCGCTCGGTCATCTGGGTGTTCATCGCCGCGTTGTGCTGCATCTGCTCCCGCGAGATCACCTGCAGGCGACGGCCGACCCGCCGCGCCGGGACGACGAACAGCGGCAGCACGATCAGGGCGAGCAGGGTCAGACGCCACTCGAGCGCGAGCATCGCGGCCAGCGTGGTCACCAGCACCACGACGTTGCTGACGACGCTGCCGAGCGTGCTCGTCACCGCGGTCTGGGCACCGACCACGTCGTTGTTCAGCCGGCTCGTGATGGCGCCGGTCGGGGTGCGGGTGAAGAACGCGATCGGCAGTCGCTGCACCTTGGCGAACAGCGCGGTCCGCAGATCGGCGATCAACCCTTCGCCCACCCGGGCACTGCACCAACGCTGGAGGATCTGGAGTCCGGCGTCGGCGAGCGCGGCGACGACGGCGAGGCCGGCGAGCACGCCGATCAGCCGGCGGTCGGCGTTCGGGATCGCGTTGTCGAGGATCTCGCGCACCACGAGCGGCGGGACGAGCGCCAAGAGTGCGGCGAGCAGGATCGACCCCAGGAACACCGCGATCGTCGCCCGGTACGGACGGGCGAACCCCCACACACGCTTCGCGGTGCCGCGGCCGACCGCTGCACCCTCGATCCCGTGCGTGTCGCGGGGCATCATCGAATGGGGCGGCATCCGCACCCCGTCGAGGCTACGGCCGGTCGACACCGGTTCGTCCCTGCCCGGCGTCGACGCGAGCGGCACCCGGTGGGCGCGCGTCGTACTGTGTGGGCGCCATGTGGACCCGACGCCTCCCCCCGACCACGTCAGGCCGTCGCCGACGACGCGCACCCCGATGGGTGGTGCTGCTGACCGGCGTCGCGCTGACGGCCGCGGCGTGCGGCGGCGATTCGGGGGTCAGCCAGGGTGCGAGCGAACCCGTCGACGATCCCGGCACGCCGGCCACGACGGCCGAGACACCTGCGATCGACGATCCCGCGTCGCCCGGCGAGGACCCACCCGGACCCGGCGGCGGCCCCGCCGGGTCCGAACCCACCGACGATCCTGCGGTATCCGACAACCCTCCGACCGACGAGCCCGACGACGCACCCGACGAGCTCCCGGACCCGGCCGAGCGCGACCCGCGCCGGTTCGAACCGGAGACGCTCGAGTGGGAACCGTTCCGCAACGGGGCCGAGTTGGCGATGCTCGCCGTGCCGATCGACTACCGGGACCCCGACGGCGCGACCACGGATCTGTTCGTCGCCCGCCGCCCGGCGACCGACCCGGCCGGCCGGATCGGGTCGCTGCTCGTCAACCCGGGCGGACCCGGGTTCGGCGGGTCGGTCTTCGCGATCTTCGCCGACCAGGTGTACGACGAGGAGCTGCTCCGCCACTTCGACATCGTCGGGTGGGACCCTCGGGGCACGGGCGAGAGCGAGCCGGCGATCGACTGCATCGACGATTGGGACGACTACGTGGGCGCGCTCGATTCGAGCGACGACATCGCCGCCGACAACGTCGCCCTCGCGCAACGGTTCGCCGAGGAGTGCGAACGCCGGAACGCCGACCTCATCCAGCACGTCGGCACGAACAACTCGGCCCGCGACATGGACGTGCTGCGCCGGGCGCTCGGCGAGGACACGATCTCGTACTTCGGGTTCAGCTACGGCAGCGTGCTCGGCGCGACGTGGGCGACGCTGTTCCCCGACACCGTCCGCGCCGCCGTGCTGGACGGTGCCTCCGATCCCGAGGCCGACCGTCTGGAGTCGTCGCTGCAGCAGCTCGCCGGGTTCGAGGCATCGCTCGGGACGTTCCTCGACCGGTGCGGCGCGAACCCGTCGTGCCCGCTGCACGCCGGCGGCGACGCCGGTGCCGCCTTCGACGAGTTGATGGACGACCTGCACGGATCGCCGATCCCGAGCCGTCCCGGACGACCCGACGTCGGTCGCGGCATCGCCACCACGGCGGTGATCCAGGCGATGTACAGCGAGGCGACGTGGCCGCAACTCGAGCGGGCGCTCGGCGACGCCGCGGCCGGCGACGGGTCCGGGCTGCTCGACCTGTACGACCGCTACTACCAGCGCGCACCCGACGGCACCTACGGCGACGAGCTCGAGGCGTTCCAGGTGATCTCGTGCGCCGATCGCCCCGAGCGGCCGACCGCCGAGGAGCTCGCCGCCGAGACCCCGCTGTACGTCGAGGTCGCGCCGCGCCTGGTCCCCCCGGACTCCGAGCCGTCGTTCTTCTGCACGTTCATGCCGCCCGCGATCGACCCCCGCATCGACGTGACCGGCGCCGGTGCCGGGCCGATCGTCGTGGTCGGCACGACCGGCGACCCGGCCACGCCGTTCGAGAGCACGCGCGCCATGGCCGAGACGCTCGACGACGGCCGGTTCGTGATCGTCGAGGCCGACCAGCACACGGGGTACGGCGTGAACCGCTGCGTGGTGGACCTGGTCAACCGCTATCTCGTCGATCTCGAGGCACCCGCCGACGGCACGGAGTGCGGCTGACGACGGACCGGCCGACGCTCCCGGCGCGACGTGCCGGGCGATGTGGCGGAAGGAGTGGGATTCGAACCCACGGAGACCCGAGGGGCCTCAACGGCTTTCGAGGCCGTCCCATTCGTCCGCTCTGGCATCCTTCCGCTGGACGAGGCTAGCGGGAACACGTCGACCCGGCACCCGGCACCCGGCGAGCTGCCGACACGGCGATGCCCCCGCAGCACACGGCCTCAAGCGGCCGTCGTGGCGTGCCGATGACATCCCGGGAGGCGTCATGGGCAGATCACAGGACATCAGGGTGCTCGTCACCGGGCCGTGCGCCACGGCGACCGCTTCGTTGATCCAGTCGGTGGCACAGGGGCCGATCGTCGTGACCGACGTGCTCCACGACGTCCCGGACGCCGTACCCGTCGACCTCGGCGCCCGTGCGACGCCGGTCATGGGTGTCGGCGTGTACGCACCAGCCGATGGTCCGCGGCTGTTCCTCTTCGGGACGCCCGGGGCCGAGCGCGGCTGGGTCATCACGTCGGCACTGCGACGCGAGGTCGACGCGGTCGCGTTCGTGGTGGATGCCGACGCAGCCCACACGCACTCCGAGGCCGGGGTCGCTCTGCGCTCGCTGCAGATCGGGCTCACCGTCCCGCTCGTCGTGGCCGTCAACCGCTGCGACGACCCCAACGATGCCCGCACGATCGCCACTTCCCTCGGGGCCCGTTCGGATGCGACAGTGGTCGCATGCCAGCTGATCGACCCCCGTTCCGGACGGGACGTGGTGATCGAGATGCTGGCCGCAGCGCTCGAAGCCGGGCCGGATCGGCGGGTGGCGTGACCTGGCGCGACGACGTCGCCCACACCGTCGATGGTCCCGTTCGCGCCGGCTGGGAGATCCTCGACGCGGCCCGGTCCATCTCGTTCACCGGGGTGATCGAGTTCCCGCTGCTGCCCGTGACCCGGGTCTACCTCGACCGGGGACGCATCTACGTCGCCGAGCGCGACGACCACCCGGATCTCGCGGACCGCCTCGTCGCGGCCGGTGCCGTCCGACCGGACGACCTGGCCCGCGGCGTCATCACGATCGACGGCGCGGACCACCTCGGTCGGCTGTTCGACCGCGTCCCGTCGCTCGACCGTCAGCGCGTCCTGCTGGCCCTGGAGATGCTCACCGAGGAGACCACCGCCTGGGCCGCCGCGCAGTCGGTGAGCGACGCGGTCAGCCACCCGTACCGCCACCACCCGAGTGGCGTGCACCTGTGGTACACCGCGCCGGTCGAGACCGGGCCGTCCCGAACCGCCTTCCCGCCCCCGGTGGCGGCCACCCGCCCGCCCCGCCGGAGCGCGCCCGAACCGGCCCGGGCGCCGACTCCCGTCCCCGACCACACCCCACCCACCGACGACGCCGAACCCACCGACGACGCCGAACCCGCACCGGCACCCGACGCCGAACCCGCACCGGCACCCGACGCCGAACCCGCACCGGCACCCGACGCCGAACCCG
>SKSP01000486.1 GCA_007122945.1 Ilumatobacteraceae bacterium
AGGTCGTCGAGCGTCTTCGACACCGGCACGTCGGCGAACGGCGGCCACAGCAGCGGCATCGTCAGCCCGGCCTCCTTGTAGCGCTTGAGGTTGTCGGTGATCTGCGCGGCGGTTCCCGCCAGCAGGTTGCTGCCCTTGCCCATCGGCGTCTGATCGGTCTCGGTGTCGGTGATGACGAACCAGATCATGCTGCAGATGTCGAGGTCGTCGATCGAGTGCGACCCGTCGAGCTCGTCGAGCTCGCGTGCGATCTCGGCGCGCCACTTCGCGAGCTCGTCGGGGGTGTCCTGGATCCCGATCCAGCCCGACAGGTCGTACGTGGCGATGCGCTTCGCGGAACGCTTCGGATCCTTCAGACCGCTGAAGTAGATCGGCGGGTGCGGCGTCTGGACCGGCTTCGCCCCGAAGCCGCAACGCTCGAAGTCGGCGAACTCGCCGTGGTACTCGAACAGGTCGTTGGTCCAGATGCCCTGCATGATCTCGATCGTCTCGCGCACGTGCTTGTGGCGCTTGGGGAAGATGTGCGCGGCGCTGGCGGCAGCGAACTCCTCGGGCATCCAGCCGGCTCCCACACCGACGTTGACCCGCCCGTTCGAGAGGTGGTCGACGGTGGAGATCTCGGCCGCGAGGACGCCGGGCGCGCGATACGGCGTGTCGGTGATGCTCATACCGATCCGTACCTTGGACGTCTTCGCGGCGAGCCACGGGATCAACGGCCAACCCTGGAACCACTGACCGCGCGCCGACACCGGCAACGCCTTCGGGAACTCGTCCATCATCCCGAACGAGTGCTGCAGCTCCTCGCGGTCGGACGCTTCGGGGACGACGATCCGGTCGAGCGTCCAGACGGAATCGAAATCGAGCTCCTCGGCGACGTCGGTGAGATCCTCGAGCTCCTGGACGGTCACTTCGTTGCGGAAGTTCGGCAGGTACAGAGCGAGCTTCATGAGACAGGGCCCCCTTGTCGTCGTCGTGATGTCGTGTCGTGCCGTGATGTCGTGTCGTGCCGTGATGTCGTGTCGTGTCGTGTCGTGTCGTGTCCGGCCCTGTCGACGGTAGACGACCACCCTCGGACGACGATCAACGCCTCCTCAACTCTTCATCAACGGACTACCGTCGGCGAGGTGCAGACGGTCCGCCGGGTGTTGGTCGTCGACGACGACGACGGCGTGTGCACGGCCGTGACGTGGGCGCTGGAGGCGGACGGGTTCGACGTCGTCGCCGTCGACGACGGGCTCGCCGCGATGGACATCATCGACGCCACGCCCCTGTCGCTCGTCGTCCTCGACCTGTCGCTCCCCGGTCTCGGGGGCCTCGACATCCTGCGGCGCGTGCGGGAGACCGAGGAGTGCGACGGCCGCTGGCGGCTGCCGATCATCGTGCTGTCGGGGCGCGACAGCGAGACCGACCGGATCGTCGGCCTCGACCTCGGCGCCGACGACTACCTGGTGAAGCCCTTCTCGCCCGGTGAGCTCGCCGCCCGCGCCCGATCGGTGCTCCGCCGCTGCGCCGAGCAGCACCCCGACGGGACCGACCGGGTCGCCCTGACCGGTGTCGGCGTCGAGCTCGATCGCGAGTCCCGCGACGTCTGGGTCGACGGCGAACCGGTCGACCTCGCCGCGAAGGAGTTCGAGCTGCTCGCCTACCTCGTCGAGCATCCCCGGCGCGCGTGCAGCCGGGACGAGCTCCTCGCCGCGGTCTGGTCGAGCGAGTCGGGCTGGCAGAGCGAGGCGACCGTCACCGAGCACGTCTACCGCCTGCGCCACAAGATCGAGGCCGATCCGCGGCGGCCGCGGTGGCTGCGGACGGTGCGCGCCGTCGGCTACCGGTGGGACGGCTGACGTGCACTCCCACGAAGCCACCGCGGTGCTCGATCACCAGACGGCCGTGATGGAGCAGATCGCCGCCGGCGCGCCGCTGTCGGCGGTGCTCGACTCCGTCGTGCGCGCGCTCGAGGAGCTGATGCCCGCCAGCCAGTGTTCGATCCTGTTGCTCGACGATGCCGGAACGCTCCGCCACGGTGCGGCGCCCTCCCTCCCGGAGGCGTACTCCGTGGCGATCGACGGACTGGCGCCCGGGCCGTTCGCCGGCTCCTGCGGAACCGCGGTCCACCTCGGCGAACCGGTGGTCGCGACCGACGTCCGAACCGACACGCGATGGGAGGACTTCCGCGACGTCGCCGGGCGTCACGGGTTGCGGGCCTGCTGGTCGAGCCCGATCCGATGCCGATCCAGCGTCGTCGGCAGCTTCGCCGTCTACCACCGGACGCCCTATGAACCCGATCGACGGGACCGTGAGCTGGTGCGCCGCTTCGCCCACCTGGCGTCGGTCGCCGTGGAGCACGACCGGGCGGCGAACGAGCGCGAGGCTCGCCACGTCGCGGACCTCGCCCGGCAGACGGCCGAACGCGCCAACCACGCCAAGTCGCAGTTCGTGACCGCGCTGGGCCACGAACTGCGAACCCCGCTGCAGTCGATCACCGGGTTCACCGAGAGCCTGGAGACGCTCGACCTGTCCCCGGACCAGCGTCGGCTCGCGCTGGAGCGGATCCGGCTCGCGTCGACGCACATCCTCGCGATCGTCGACGACGTGCTCGACCTCGCACGGGTGGAGGCCGGAGCGATGCCCTTCGAGCTCGGCGAGGTCCGCGCGCACGAGGTGATCACCGAGTCGCTGCAGCTGATCCAGCCCCTCGCCGAACGACGCAACGTGACGGTCGAGCACCGTGGGCCGCCCGCAGCCGTCAGCGCGGACCGCCGACGCCTGCAACAGGTGATCTTGAACCTCGTGTCGAACGCGGTGCGGTTCTCGCCTGCCCACAGCACGGTCCGCGTGGTCACGGAACCAGGGGACGGTCGCGCGATCGTCCACGTCGTCGATCAGGGCCCCGGGATCCCCGGCGAGCTGCTCGCCCGACTGTTCGTGCCCTTCGACCGCCTCGGCGCCGACGCCGGCCGCGAGGGCGGCGCCGGCCTCGGGTTGGTCCTCGCCCGGCGCCTCACCGAGGCGATGAACGGCACCCTCGAGCTCTCCAGCGTCGTCGGCGAGGGAACCCACGTCACCGTCACGCTCGCCGCACCGGGCCCGGTGAGTCCTGGGGTCAGTCCTGGGGTCAGTCCTGGGGTCAGTCCTGGGGTCAGTCCTCGGGCCAGTCCTGGGGTCAGTCCTCGGCGGCCTCGGCCTGCAACCGGTCGCGCAGCTCCCGCTTGAGCACCTTGCCGTAGTTGTTCGTCGGCAGGGCGTCCACGAACCGGTACTCCTTGGGTCGCTTGTACCGGGCGATGTGGTCGAGGCACGTCCGGTCGAGGTCCTCGACGGGTGGCGGACCGGCACCGTCGGCGGCCACGACGAAGGCCACGACCCCCTCGCCCCACTCGGGGTCGGCCCGGCCGACCACCGACGCGGCACGGACGCCGGGGTGGAGGAGCAGCGCCTCCTCGACCTCCCGGGGGTAGATGTTCATCCCGCCGCTGATGATCAGGTCCTTCGAGCGGTCGCGCAGCGTGAGGTACCCGTCGGCGTCGATGCTGCCGACGTCGCCGGTGTGCAACCAGCCGCCGCGCATTGACTCGGCCGTGGCATCGGGCTGCTCCCAGTAGCCGGCCATGACCACGTCGCCGCGGACCACCACCTCGCCGACCTCGTCGACGGGGAGCTCGCGGTCGTCGTCGTCGACCACGCGCACCTCGACGTCGGTGCGGGCGATGCCGACGCTCTGCATCCGGTCGCGCCAGCGGGGATGGTCGCGGTCGGCGTGGTCGGCCCTCGACAGGGCGGTGATCGTCATCGGCGTCTCGCCCTGCCCGTAGATCTGCGCCAGCCGGGGACCGAAGACTGCGAGGGCGTCCTCCAGGTCGGCGAGGTACATCGGCGCGCCGCCGTAGACGCTCGTCTTGAGGTGTGACAGGTCGGAGCCGG
>SKSP01000125.1 GCA_007122945.1 Ilumatobacteraceae bacterium
GATGGGTGCTGGCCAACCGGGTGGTCACCGCTCCGATCCTCGGCGCCAGCCGTCCCGAGCAGCTCGCCGCAGCGGTCGCGGCGGTCGACGAACCGCTCCCCGACGACGTCCGCGCCCGCCTCGACGGCCTCACCCACGAGTACCGGTTCGGTGACCATGCCCGCTGATCCGGCCGGCGCGAGCCGGGTCCGGTGACCTCGTGGCGTCGAGCGTGGTGCCGAGCGGCGGCTCCACCCTCCCGATCACGGGGGGTACCGGCCGGTGGGCGCTGGCGCTCGGACTGTTCGCCGTCGCGTACGGCACCAACGTCTCGACCCCGCTGCTGCTGCTCTACGAGCGCGAGCTCGGGCTGACACCGTGGACCGTCACCGCGCTGTTCGCGGTGTATCCCCTCGGGCTCGCGCCTGCGCTGGTGTACTCCGGTCCGGCGTCGGACGTGCTCGGCCGGCGCCCGGTGGTCGTGCCCGGGTTGGTCCTGTCGGCGGCTGCATCGGTCGTGATGATCGCCGGGGCGTCGTCGCTCCCGTTGCTGTTCCTCGGTCGCTTCCTCCTCGGCGCGGTGTCGGGCCTCGTGTTCGTCGTCGCCAGCGCGTGGATGCAGGAGCTCGGCGCGGCGAACCCGATGTGGGCCTCCCGGCTCACGGGCCTGATCCTGTACGCCGGCTTCGGCGCCGGACCGCTGATCAGCGGCGCGCTCGGCGAGTGGGGTCCGGTGCCGCTCGCCGTGCCGTACCTGGTCCACCTGGCGCTCGTGGTGGCCGGACTCGCCACGGTGTGGCGCGTGCCCGAGACGGTCGTCCGGGTCGTCGGCCGGCGGATGCGACCGAACCTCGGGGTCCCGGCCGAGTCGCGCCGGGTGTTCTGGACGGTCGTGGCGCCGACCGCGGTCGGCGTGTTCGGGTTCCCGTCGCTCGCGTTCGGGCTGTTCCCGGTGCTCCTCCGCCCGGCGATGGAGTCGATCGCCGTGTTCGTCACCGGAATCATCGGGTTGCTCGCGATGGGTTCGATCGTCCCCGCCCAGGCCTGGGTCGGCCGGGTCGGCCCCTACCGCGCGGCACCCTTGGGGCTGGCGTTGGGGACGAGCGGGTGCGCCACCGGACTCGTCGCCTTCTCGACCGGCCTGTGGTGGCTCCTCCTGCCGGCGTCGGTGCTGATGGGCGTGGCGTCGGGGCTGTCGATGACGTCCGGGCTGCGCTTCGTCGACCTGATCACCCGCCCCGAGGACCGCGGCGCCTGCACCGGCTCGTTCTATGCGGTGGCCTACGCCGCGATGACCATGCCGGTCGTGGTCTCGACCCTCGCCCGACCGCTCGGGTTCACGGCCGTGCTCGCCGTGCTCACCGCGGCCGGCACGACGATCGCGGTCCTGCTGCTGCGGTCGGCGCGGCAGGCGTCGCTCGTCGTGAGCGGCGGCTGACGCCGTGTCGACGCCGTAGCCTGCGAGCCGTGGTGATCCGGGCGAGACACAGTGCTGCACTGGTGGCGGGTGTGGGCGCGTTCGGTCTCGCGATCGGGCTCTCGGGGTGCCTGGACGACGACGTGACGACCGCTCGGCCCACCGCGACCCTCGCGCCGGTGACGCCGTCCACGACCCACGTGCCGGTCGAGCTGGGTGACGAGGCGCCGGACGCCGAGCGGGTGCGGGTCCACGCGGCGCCGATGCTCGACGGCGAGATCCACGTCCTGCGCTCCGACGACCCGGCGACACCGTTCCACGCCGGGGAACCGGTCGAGTTGCGCCGCATCAACGAGCTCGCGGTGGCGGGCGACTGCGACCAACTGCACGACACGCTCGAGTTCTGGCTGCGTTTCGTGGACGACGCGACCGACGACGACATCGACGACGACGAGCGCGCCGGCGCCCGGCGATCGTCGGTGTTCGCCCGGGCGGCGTTCGACGCGATCGCCTTCATCGAGTGCGGGCCCCGGAGCGACTCGTGAACGCACCCGACGAGGGCTTCGGTCCGCTCGGTCTCGGGGCGACGTTGCTCGCGTCGCTGCACGCCCTCGGCTACGAGGAGCCGACCCCGATCCAGCGCGAAGCGATCCCGGTGCTGCTCGCCGGGCACGACGTGGTCGGCCGGGCGGCGACGGGCACCGGCAAGACCGCGGCGTTCGCACTCCCGATCCTGCAGCGGCTCGCGGACGACCTCGACACGGCCCGCGAGCCGCTCGCGCTCGTGCTCGTCCCGACCCGCGAGCTGGCGATGCAGGTCTCCGAGGCGATCTACAAGTACGGGCACGCCTCCGGCTGCACCGTCGTGCCGGTGTACGGAGGCCAGCACATCGGCCGGCAGCTGGACGCTCTCCGGCGTGGTGTGCACGTCGTGGTCGCCACGCCGGGCCGGGCGATCGACCACGTCCGGCGCGGGTCGCTCGCGCTCGGATCGATCCGGACGGTCGTGCTCGACGAGGCCGACGAGATGCTCGACATGGGCTTCGCCGAGGACATCGACACCCTGCTCGAAGCGGTTCCCGTCGAGCGCCAGACGGTGCTGTTCTCGGCGACGATGCCACCGCGCATCGATGCGATCGCCCGGCGCCACCTGCGCGACCCGGTGCGGGTCAGCATCGAACCGGCGCACGCGACGACCGGCGTCGCACCGCTCGTCCGCCAACGCGTGTACGTCGTGCGACGCAACCACAAGGCGGCCGCACTCGGCCGGATCCTCGACGTCGAGACGCCGGCCGCGACCATCGTGTTCTGTCGCACCCGCAGTGAGGTCGACCAGCTCGCCGAGACCCTGAACGGGCGCGGCTACCGGGCCGAGGCGTTGCACGGTGGGATGGACCAGGAGCAGCGCGATCGGGTGATGGGACGACTCCGCAGCGGGACCGCCGAGCTGCTCGTCGCCACCGACGTGGCAGCTCGCGGGCTCGACGTCGACGTCCTCACCCACGTCGTCAACTACGACGTACCGTCGGCACCCGAGGCCTACGTGCACCGGATCGGGCGCGTCGGACGGGCCGGGCGCGACGGTGTGGCGATCACCCTCGCCGAACCGCGCGAGCTGCGCCTGCTCGCCAACATCGAGCGGCTCACGAAGCAGAAGATCGGCGCCGAGCAGGTCCCGACGGTCGCCGAGCTGCGGGCCCGTCAGGACGACCGGACCGTCGCCACCATCAGCGCGGCGATCGTCGAGGACGGCGAGCGGGACTCGAGCCGAGCGGCGCTGCGCCCGCTGCTCGACCGGCTGACCGCCGAACACGACTTGGGCGACGTCGCACTCGCCGCGATCCGACTCGTGCACGAGGCGAACGGTGCGCTCGACGACGAGATCGAGATCCCCGACGCGACACCGCGCCCCGACGCGCGATCACGCGACGATCGTGGCGATCGGAAGCGGGCCGCGTCACCGGGCCCGCGTCGCGAACTCTCGGCGACGACCACGACCGGCCGGGTGCACGTGTCCGCCGGGAAGAGTTCGAAGGTGCGGCCCCAGGACCTCGTCGGCGCGATCGCCAACGAGACCCGGCTGACGGGGCGCCAGATCGGCGCGATCCGGGTGGCCGACCACTACTCGGTGGTCGAGGTGCCCGACGATGCCGTCGACGAGGTCGTGGCGGCGCTGAGCAGCACGCTCCTGCGCGGCAAGAAGGTCTCGGCCCGTCGGTTCGTCGAACACCATCACTGACCAGGGGCGCTGACCAGGGGCGCTGACCGGCGGCGCTGACGGCCGATCCGCACGCGAGCGGTGCTCGGGGTGGGCCTTGTGGGACATCTCTCCAACCCCGCCGACGGGTTCACCACGGTGACCGATCGCCAGCAGTCCCAGCGATCATGACGCCACGAGGCATCATGACACCATCAGGTGCCTCCTCGACCGGCATCGTCACCGAGCGCGGCCACGGCTGACCTGACACCGTCCAGGAACGAGGGCAGGTCGTCTCGAGCGATCGCGATCAGAA
>SKSP01000233.1 GCA_007122945.1 Ilumatobacteraceae bacterium
ATCGAACCCCGACCAGCACCCCAGCGACACAGAGTCACCAGCTGCCGCCCCTACCGGCACCCAGCGACACAAAGTCACCACCGCGCCGGTGAGATCGAACCCCGACCAGCACCCCAGCGACACAGAGTCACCAGCTGCCGCCCCTACCGGCACCCAGCGACACAGAGTCGCCTGGGCGCGGGCGCCGACGGCGCGGGCGCCGACGGAACCCCGCCGACGGAACGGGCGCCGACGCGGAACCCGCCGGTGGATCGTGACGGCGTCAGGGAGGGTCAGGGGGTGAGGGCGGCGCGGAAGAACTCGACGATGTGATCGCGGCGAGCGGACAGGATCCGCGGCGACATCGGCGACTCGTCCAGCAGGCCCTCCAGGAACGGGGCGTCGGAGAAGTAGCTCAACAGCGCGCCGTACCCGGTGAGCAGCAGTTGCGCCGGGTCGTGGCGACGGAAGGTCCCGGCCGCCATCTCGCGCTCGAAGAACGCCACCGCCCGGTCGAACAGCGGCCGGAGCACCGCCGAGAGATCGATGCCGAGGTGGGCACCGCCGTCGATCGCCTCGCGTCGCATCAGCGTGACGAAGTCGATGTTGTCGGCGAAGAACCCGAACCCGGCGTCGATCACGTACTCGACCTTGGCCATCCCGCGCTCGGTCGAGGCGGTCGCCTGGGCGAGGCGTTCGAACCAGTCGCTCAGCGCCCGCTCGAACACCTCGCCGTAGAGCGCCTCCTTGGATCCGAAGTGGTGGAGGAGGCTCTGTCGGCGGATGCCGACACCGGCGGCGATGTCGTTCAACGAGGTGCCGTCGTACCCCGCGTGGGCGAAGCAGACGAGCGCCTCGTCGAGGATCAGGTCACGGGTGGACCGCTGGGCGTCGATGGTGTCGGCCATGGCGTCGCCGAACGATACCCGGGGACCCGCCCCGGCGGTTCGACGCTCAGCCGAGCGCGCTCTCCACGGCGCCCCAGTTCAGCAGGTGGTCGAGGAACGTCTCGACGTAGTCCGGGCGCTTGTTGCGGTAGTCGATGTAGTAGGCGTGCTCCCAGACGTCGCAGGTGATCACGGCCGTCTTGCCGTGCTTCATCGGCAGGTCGGCGTTCGGGGTGTTCATCACGGCGAGCTTGCCGCCGTCCAGCACCAGCCAGGCCCACCCCGAGCCGAACTGTCCGACCGCGGCGGCCTTGAACTCCTCACGGAACTTGTCGTAGCTCCCGAACGCCTCGTTGATGGCGTCGCCCGCCGCACCGGACGGGGCACCACCACCACCGGGGGCCATCGAGTTCCAGTAGCAGGTGTGGTTCCACACCTGGGCGGCGTTGTTGAACTTGCCGCCGTCGGCGCTCATGATGATGTCCTCGAGGCTGGCGTTCGCCTCGTCGGTGCCGTCGATCATCTTGTTCAGGTTGTCCACGTAGGTCTTGTGGTGCTTGCCGTAGTGGAACTCGAAGGTCTCGGCCGAAAGGTACGGCGCGAGCGCATCGGTCGCGTACGGCAGGTCGGGCAACGTGATCGGCATGGGTCCTCCAGCGTGGCTTGGTCACGGGTGTGTCCCGGTGACGTACCCATGTCATAGCCGCTCCGAAACCTCGGCGCCACGTCCGGACCTGCTCAACTGGGGTCCATGGCGATCTATCCGTGTCACCGACAGCCCGACGTCTTCCGCCACACGGCCGCGATCGTCGCCGTGCGTCCCGGCGCCGTGGCCGTGTCGGTGTCGCACCTGCACCCGGGCGGCGGTGGGCAGGTGGCCGACCGCGGGACGATCGACTGGGGAACGGGTCCGGTCGTCGTGACGACCGTCGAGGTGGACCCTGCGACCGGTCAGTGGTGGCACGTGTTCGACGACGCCGACCTCGAGCCCCAGGTCGGCACCGGCGACGAGGTCGAGATCCACGTCGACGCTGCCCACCGACACCGGGTCGCGTCGCTGCACACCGTCAGCCACGTGCTCAACGCCCTCGTCTTCGACGAGTTCGCCGGCGCGCTCGTGACCGGCGCCCAGATCAACGGCGACGGGACCGGCCGGATGGACTTCGACCTGCCGCAGGTGGACAACGACCGCATCCGCGCGCTCGAGGCACCGGTCAACGAGGTGATCGCTCGGGGTGTCGACGTCCGCTCGGTCTACGTCGATGCCGCCGACGCCGACCGCTCCGGAGGTCTCGTGCGCAGCATGTCGGTCGCACCCCCGCCGACGCCCGACGGCCGTCTGCGCGTCATCGAGATCGAGGGCGTCGACCGACAGGCCTGCGGCGGCACGCACCTCGCCAACACGGCCGAGTCAGCCCCGATCCGACTGACCAAGATCGAGAACAAGGGCCGTCACAACCGGCGGGTCAGGTTCACGTTCGCCGAATAGGCGCCGAATAGGGTCGTACGCATGCACATCGTGTCGGCCCTCTTCGTCGAGAACTTCGAGATGCGCGAGGCGCCGGGTCCCTCCACCCGGCTCGACCTGACGGGCGCCATGTTCTCGATGGCGGCCCCGTCACCGGCACCGGTGACGATCGCGCCCCACCTCGTCGCCCTGATCTACTGCCCCGCCGACGAGACGGGGAACGGCGTGTTCGAGGTGGTCTACCGCCCGACGATCCGACCCGAGGGGGAGCCGGGCGACGACACCGAGCCGCTCGCTCGCAACGTCAGCCCGTTCCAGGTGGAACCCGGCAAGTTCACCTACCGGCTGGTACGCGGCGAGCTCGAGTTCCCCGACTACGGCCAGGTGTTCGCTCACTGCCGCGTCGGCACCGGACCGTGGGTGAGTGTGCCGTTCACGCTCCTGCCGCCCGTGCCGCCCGCGTGACGACCCGCGTGACGGACGGTTCGACGAACCGCACGGCCGGGTACAGTCCGCACTGATGGCTCCCACCACCCCCACCGTCGAGGCCGCCGGACTGGGCATCGAACGACAGCGCCAGGCGATCTCGCTGATCCGGGGCTTCGCGATGGACGCCCCGTTGCACGCGAACAGCGGGCACCAGGGCACCGCGATGGCGCTCGCACCGCTCGCCCACGTGCTCTACAGCCGGATCATGAAGCACGACCCGGCCGACCCGGACTGGCCCGACCGCGACCGGTTCGTGCTCTCGAACGGGCACGCCTCGATCCTGCAGTACAGCATGCTCCACCTGAGCGGCTACGGGCTCGAGATGGACGACATCCGGGCGTTCCGCCAGTTCGAGTCGCGCACACCCGGTCACCCCGAAGCCCGCCACACCCCGGGCGTCGAGGTGACGACCGGGCCGCTCGGCCAAGGCTTCGGCAACGCCGTCGGGATGGCGATCGCCGAGCGGGTGCTGCGCGAGCGCTTCGGCCCCGACGCCGTCGACCACCACACGTTCGTGATCGCGGGCGACGGCTGCTTCATGGAGGGCGTCAGCCACGAGGCCGCGTCGCTCGCCGGGCACCTCGCTCTCGACCGGCTGATCTGCGTGTTCGACGACAACCGGATCACGATCGACGGCCCGACCTCGCTCGCCACCAGCGACGACGTCGCGGCCCGCTTCGAGTCGTACGGATGGGACGTCCAGTACCTGGTGGGCATCGCCGACGACCTCGACGCGCTCGAAGACGCCCTGCTCGCGGCCAAGGCCGTCGACGACCGCCCGAGCCTGCTGATCCTGCGCACCCACATCGGGCATCCCAGCCCGGACCACACCGACGACCACGAGGCGCACGGGTTGGCGTTCGACGCCGACGACGTCAGCCGCACGAAAGCGGTCATGGAGATCCCCGACGAACCGTTCTGGGCGCCCGACGAACTGGTCGCCGCGTACCGCGACGCCGTCGGCACCCGGGGCGCGGCCGCGCGCGCCGAATGGCTGGAGCGCACCGAGGAGGTCCGCACCACGCCCGAGTGGACCGCCGCCTGGTCGGGCGGGGGCGTGCCCGGTTGGGA
>SKSP01000302.1 GCA_007122945.1 Ilumatobacteraceae bacterium
CCCGATCTCGCAGACCCGCACCCCCGGATCCGCGGCCACCGCCCGCAACACCTCCCACAGATGCCCCGCCAACCGCTCCACCACCCCCCGATCCAACACCCCCACATCGAACTCGAACGTGGCGACCAGCTCGTCGCCGACCTCGGCCACGAGCAGCGCCAGCTCGAACGGCGTCGGGCGCTCGGCGATCGGCACGGGTCGGACGCGGAGGCCGTTGACATCCGCCCAATCACCGTCGCGACCGAGGGCCATCCCCGATGCCAGCGATCGCTCGACGAGCCGTGTGGTCTTCTGCCATGACATCACGAGCTGGTTGAACGGGGAGCTGCCGTCCGAACCGACGACGCCGAGCTGGCGTCCGAGGTCGTGCAGCGGGTACCCCGCCGGCCTGCTCGCACGCCGCTGTGCGTCGCGCGCGTCGCGGACGAGGTCGAGGAACGCCGGGTCTCCGTCGATCCGGACCGGCACCGGGGTGCCTTCGATGAAGCACCCCATCACCCGTGCGTCGCGGGGGCGTCGGTTCGCCCGGAGCGTGGTCACCACGCTCGGCTCCCCGCCGGTGTAGCGATCGCTGACGACGGCGAGGGCGGCGAGGACGACATCCGCAAGGCTCGCCGAGGCGGCGTCGGCCACCCGGCGGAGCCTGGTCGCGAGGGGGCGGTCGATCGGGACGGCGACCGACGCAGCGTGTCCGGTCCGGCGGTCGGGGCGTCGGAGGCGGTGCAGCGGCCCCTCCAGTGGGCCGTCCGCGAGCCGTTCCCTCCACCCTGCGATCAGCGCACGCGCCTCGGGGGCGTCCAGGATCTGGTCCTGGTGGGCGACGAACTCGGCGTAGCTCGATCGCCCGGGCCGTGGCTGCGCTCCGACACTTCCGCAGGCCTGCTGGTACTCGGCGCTGATCTCGTGGCCGAGGAGTGCGATCGACCACATGTCGGTGACGAGGTGGTGGAGCACCATGACGAAGACCCAGTCACGATCCCCCACCTCGATGAGCGTGAACCGGGCGAGCGGGCAGGATCCGAGGTCGAAGGGGTCGAGCGCGAGCTCCGACAGTCGACGTTCGAGCTCGCTGTCCGTCGTCCCGATGGCGGATTCGACCGCCAGCGGGAGTGTGATGTCGTCGTGCTCGAACCGACGGGGGGCGCCGCCGACCTCGGTGAACCGCGACCGGAGCGCCGCGTGCCGGTCGACGACGCGCCGGACCGCTGCGGAGAACGCGGCCACGTCGAGGTCCTCCGCGATGCGCACTGCGTGGGCCACGTTGTGCGCGGGGGTCCCCGGGTCGAGCTGGTCCGCGAGCCACATCGCTCGCTGCATGGACGACAGCGCCTTCCCGAGATGCTCGTCGCTCCGCGCCGCTCCCGTCGCTGCTGCCGTCACTCGCCGCTGCTCTTCGTCGTCACGTGACCGCTCATGGTAGTCGGACCCGTGGGTCGGCGGATCCCAGCGGCCCGCCGGTGCGCGGCGACGTCATGCGGGCGAGGGATGGATCAGCCTGCGACGGGTTGGCCGCCGGGAATGACGACGTAGCGGATCTCGGCGTCGGCGTCGATCGGTACGAGGCATGAGGGTTCCGAGCAGCCGTCGACCGCCCGGTACACGACGATCTCGCCCGGCGCCATGTAGAAGTCGACGATGCTGTACGGGTCGTCCAGAATCGGGTCCTCGACGGCCGCCACGTACGGGAGCTTCCACGTCTTGCCGTCGAGACGGAGGTAGACGTCGACGGAGCCTCGGTTCACGACGTTGTTCGTGACGGACGGCGCGCTGATCGGGTAGGGGAGGACCCACGTACCGTCGACCTCGGCGGCGGTGGACGCCGCGGGCAGCGGGGCCCAGGTGGAGTACAGGACATTCGCCGTCCCGGCGGGGCCTTGGGGGCCGGTGTCGCCCTTCGGCCCGGCGGGGCCTTGGGGGCCGGTGTCGCCCTTCGGCCCGGCGGGGCCTCGGGGGCCGGTGTCGCCCTTCGGGCCCTGCGGCTCGGCGGTGCCTGAGCCGGGCACCAGGTAGGCGGCGACGTCGGCGATGAGGTGAACACTGCCGACGGAGTTGTACAGGTCGATCCGACCCCCGGCACCGAGCGTCGCCGTGATCATGTTCGGCAGGTCCTGGCCAGGGGTGATGTTCAGCACCGACGTGTCGGGTCGGGTCGTGCCCGTCGGGTACGCCGACACGAAGCTGGGAGACGAGCCGCCCGTCGCCGTGATGTTGAGCACCACGCCGGTGGCGTCGAGCGGAACCGTGGCGACGCCAGCGATCTGCACCGTGATCTCGGAGTCGGGGCCGACCGGGCCCTGCGGGGCCCCGACCCCGCTGCGCGTGTCGAGGATCCGGAACGGTTCGACCGGCACGACCACCGAGGTGGACGGCGTGTCGACGGCCACGACCGGCGATCGCGACATGGTCGCGGTGAGCGCGAGCGCGATCAGCGCAGCGGCGCCGATCGCCAGGTGCTTGCTGGAGCGCCGGTTGGTTCGGCTCGTCACGGCGTTCATGTGGTCCTCTCGACGTGTCTGGAGTCAGCGAGAGCCTACGGGGCTGACCCGCTCCGTAGTGATCGCGGGTCGCTCCTCGGGTCGCCTGAGGGCCGTCCCTGGCGAGTTGGGCTACGCTCAACGGGATGGCCGACGAAGTGCTGCGCGCCTACCAGGCAGCGCGAGTGGCCGTTGAGCTCCTCGAGCAGCGCACGAGTGCCGGTGTTCGGGTGCCGGGCAGTCGTGAGCAGCGTCTTCATCTTCTCGCGGCGAGCGCCATGGTCGTGTTGTGGGAGGCTGAACATCTCCTGCCCGTCGTCGAATCCGCCGAAGCCTCGACTCCCATTTCCTCGGACGACAGCCGAATCAAGTCCATCGAGCCGCCCGAGGGCCGTGAGGCGGTGGACGTTGCGGTGCGGCGGGTGACGACGGAGCTCGGGTTCAGCCGTGCCCGCGTGGACGCGGTGTTCGCCCACCTACGTCGCTTGGGGACCGAGCTGGGCGTCGATGTGCTCGGCAGCGGTCGATGGCCGACTGTCGGCGAGATGCGAGACTGCCTGGCCGGTGTCGCGATCGGCACCGAGTCGCGCGACTCCCGCGACGTGATTGAGGTGCTGCTGGGAGCAACTCACCAGGGTCGTGGCGAATCGAATCCGGATCACACCAGCCGATTTGTGTCGGCAGCTCACACCGACTCGGTCAGTCGATGATGATGTTGTCCCAGTGCCAGGTGTAGCCGATCGGCTTGCCGTCTTTGTCTGGGGTGTAGTTGTGGTCCTTGAACACCACCTTGAACTCGCCGTCGGGGAACGAACCGGGCGTCGTGAACTGATGCGTGTGGAACCGCACGGTCAGCGTCCCGTCTTGATTGTCGGTGACCGACCAGGGGCGACGGATCGCTTTCGATCCGCAACCCTCGGGATCGAGCGAGAACTCGTTGCTGATGCAGATCGTCCGCCACGTCAACTCTCGGTGATTGCCGTTTGACCACACCCAGGGTTTGCGGTTCATGTTGCTCACGACGACCGCGCCGTCGGGATACTCCGGCACGTTGCACGGCAGCCACGAGATGCACGACAGATCAGGTGCGTCGGCAGGAACAATCGCAACCTCCCACCACTGGCGGGTGCCGAGGTCGGTGACGTTCACATCCCACGACACCCGGGTCTGGTCGGTGAACGTCTGATCCGGTGAGAACCAGGCGACCGAGTAACCGTCGACGTGGCCGACCGACGTCATCATGTGCTCCCGGCACACGTAGAACGCCCCGTCACGGTCCGCTTTCGTGACGGTGTGGGAGTTGTCGTGTGGGTTCCCGCAATCGTCGAGGTGGATGTTGTGGTCGGCCTGCCACGACCCCGACATGTTGCCGTGCGTCTGCGCGTCGACGTCGCGGTGGAACA
>SKSP01000416.1 GCA_007122945.1 Ilumatobacteraceae bacterium
ACGTGCGCGACTTCGGTGTGGAGACGCCGTCGTTGTCGGAGCTGTTCCTCGCCGCGGTCGGCCGCTCCGTGGCCGAACCCGTGGACGATGCGGACGCGTCGTCGACGTCGGAGCTCGCGTCATGACCGGCACCGCGCCGGGCGTGTCGGAGTGGGAGGCCGGCCGCCTCGTCGCCGTTCGCGAGCTGAGCGAGGCGTTCCGACGCAAGGCGGTGTGGATCACGGCGGCGCTGTTCCTGCTCGGCTCGACGGGGCTCGTGGTGCTGCCCGAGCTGCTCGGCGCCGACGGGCCGCGCGAGCGAAGCGTCGCCGTCCTCGGCGACGCGCCGGCCGCGGTGGTCGAGTCGATCGAGCCGACGGCCGAGGCGGTCGACATCGCCGTCGAGGTCCGAACGGCGACCGACGTCGACGTGGCGTCGGACCAGGTGGCCGACGGCGAGCTCGACGCGCTCGTGCGGTTCGACACGGACCCGCCGACGGTGGTGGTCGCCGACGAGGACGACCAGCGGTTGTTGTCGGTCCTGCGCGAGTCGATCCGCTCCGGGACGCTCGTCGACGGTCTCGGTGGCGCCGGGCTCGCCGACGACGAGATCGCCGCCGTCCTCGCGGTTGGTGGTCCGGTGGTCGAGGTGCTCGACACCGAGCGTGGCGGTCGTCAGTTCGTCGCGTTCGTGGCCGCGTTCGTGACGTACCTGTTGCTGCTGTTGCTCGCGATGCAGATCGCCAACGGGGTGGCGATCGAGAAATCGAGCCGGGTGAGCGAGGTGCTGCTCGCGATCGTGCCGGTGCGGGCGCTGCTGTTCGGCAAGGTGGTGGGCATCGGCCTGATCGGCCTGCTCACGCTCGCCGCCGGCGCGCTCCCGATCGTCGTGCGACTCGTGGCGGGCGGGTCCGTGCCGGCGGGCGCCGGGTCGACGCTCGCCGCGACGCTGCCGTTCTCCTTGCTCGGCATCGCGCTGTACCTGTGTCTCGCCGGGTCGCTCGGCGCACTCGTCGAGCGGACCGAGGACGTCAGCAGCTCGGTCGGGCCCCTGACGGGCATCCTGATCGTCGGTTACCTGGTCGGTCAGGTGGCGTCCGACACGGTCGTCGGGCTCGCGCTCGCGCTCTTGCCGCTCACCTCGCCGTTGGTGATGCCCGCGCGCGTCGCGCTCGGGGAGTCCGCGCCGGTCGAGATCGCGGTGTCGCTCGTGCTGCTGGTGGCGGCCGTCGTCGTGGCCGCCCGGTTCGCCACGGTCGTCTACCGCCGGGCGATCGTCCGTACCGGCCAGAAGCTCAAGCTCCGCGACCTGCGCACCCCCACCACCTGACACCCGAGCCGCGCCCCCCGGCCCCGGCCTCGATCTGCTTCCGATCTGCAGCGGAGCGACACAGAGTCGCTGGCTGCCGGTATGTGCGGCGCTGGGCGACACAGAGTCGCTGGGGTGCGGGTGGGGTGGGGTTCGGATCCGCAGCTGAGTGACACAGAGTCGCTCGCTGCCGGTATGTGCGGCGCTGGGCGACACAGAGTCACTGGGGTGCGGGTCGGGTCGGGGGTACGATCGGGAGGGGATGACCGGGAACGCGTGGCCGCCGCCCCCGCCGGTGGCGACGCCGCCCGGCTGGTACCCCGATCCGTGGGGTGTCGCCCACTATCGCTGGTGGAACGGGCACACCTGGGCGGCCAACGTCGCGTACTACCACGGCGTCGCGGGACCCCCCGGCACCCGCCCGGCTCGCCGCCCCCGGTTGCCGGCGTGGCTCAGCGTGCCGGTGCTCGTCAGTGGCCTGCTGCTGTTGCCGCTGCTCGTGGTCACCGCGGTGATCGAGCCGATCGTGCTCGCGCTCGCCCTCGTACCGCTGGTGGTCATCGTGCCGGTGCTCGTGTGGATCGACCGACTCGAGCCGGAACCGTGGGCGTCGCGCCTGCACGCCCTGCTGTGGGGCGGCACGATCTCGGTCCTCGTCGCCTCGCTCGTCAACGGGACCGTGCTGCTCACCGCCGGCGAGGCCGCGGCGGCGGTCGGGTCGGCCCCGCTGGTGGAGGAGACGATGAAGGGGCTCGGGATCCTCTGGGCGGTCCGGCGGCGCGAGGTGGACGGCCCGACCGACGGCATCGTCTACGCCGGGTGGGTCGCCGCCGGGTTCGCGATGGTCGAGAACATCGAGTACTTCTTCGTCGCCTCCGACGACGGCGTACTCGCCGAGACCTTCGTCGCCCGAGCACTGTTCACCCCGTTCGCCCACCCGTTGTTCACCGTGTGGATCGGTCTCGCGATCGGCCTCGCCGTCGCGCGCCGTCGCTCACTGCCGTGGGCGGCCTGGTGGGGCCTCGTGGTGGCTGTGTTGCTGCACGCCGGCTGGAACGGGGCGATCGTCGCGTCGATCGGGCTCGACGACGACCGCATCATCGTCGTCGCGGCCCTCGCGTTCGTCGCCATCTTCGTGCTCACGGCGGTGATGGTGGCGCTCGTCCGACGGGCCGAGCGGCGCGACTACGTCGCCGCGATGCCGTACGTCGCGCAGCACTACGGGGTGTCACCCGACGAGGTCGGCATGTTCCGGACGTGGGGTGAGATGCTCGCCCACCGGCGCCGTCTCCCGCGCCGACAGCGGCGTCGGTTCGACGACACGCACGCCGCCCTGGCCCGGCTCGCCGCGCTCCACGCCCGACCGGGACGGACCGACCCGGTCGACGAGCAGCGCCTCGTCGCCCAGTTGCGCGACGCGCGTTCCGCCTGGCGCAGCTGACATGCGGTTACGATCGGAGTTCGGTCTGACGATCAGGCCAACGGCCGACCGGGAAGGGTCATTCGATGAGAAGGGTCGTTCGATGAAGGGCCATTCATGAGGAGCACGAGCACCGCTGCCGAGGAGCTCGAACCCGATGCCGGGTTCGACGGCCCGGAGTTCGACGGCATCGCGTTCGCACCGCTCACGCGCGAGACGCTCAGCGCCCAGATCCGCGATCAGCTCCTGCAACGGATCGCCTCGGGGGAGCTCGAGCCGGGCGCCCGGGTGCCGTCGGAGCGGGCGCTGTCCGAGCAGTTCGGCGTCGCCCGGACCTCGGTGCGCGAGGCCATGCAGGGGCTCCTCTCGCTCGGGGTCATCGAACGCCGGGGCAACCGGTCGTTCGTCGCCGAGCGGTTGCCCGACGTCAGCCTCGACCAGCCCGACGATCGCAAGGAGTTCGTCCGCCAGTTGTTCGAGACCCGTCGGGCGCTCGAGCTGCCGATCATGGAGCTCGCGGCCGAGCGGGCCACGCCGGCCCAGCGCGCCGAGATCCTGGCGATCGCCGACCGCTTCCACGTCGGGATGCCGCTGGAGGAGTTCCGCGAGCTCGACCGGGCGTTCCACTCGGCGATCGCCCGGGCGTGCGGGAACCCGCTCCTCGTCGAGCTGTACGGCAAGGTGATGGCGCGCCTGTTCCGCTCCGACGCCGTCGCATCACTGCTCTCGGACCGGGCCAACCGCGACGAGGTCGACCGCATCGTGGCCCAGTCGAGCGAGCACCACGCGGCGATCGCCGCAGCGCTCGGTCAGGGGGACGCCCCGAGCGCCGTCGACGCCGGCACGCGCCACCTCGGCGCGGTCGAGGAAGGCATGATCGACCGGCTCGTCTGACCCCGGTCGACGGGCGGGATCGGGCGGGCCCAAGCGGGCCCGGCCGGGTGGGCCCGTCCGGCTCAGCCGGGCAGCAGGCGGAACAGGCCGTTGCGCAAGGTCATCACGAGCAGCTCGCGCTCGGGGGTCTCGACGAAGCCGGTGATCGGGCCGCTGCCGCGGAGCGGCAGTCCGGTCCCGCCGTCGCTGCCGAAGGCGAAGAACGGTCCGGACATGTCGGCGAACACGTACGCGCCGGTCAGCCCGGGGATGCCGGTGCCGTGGTACACCATGCC
>SKSP01000096.1 GCA_007122945.1 Ilumatobacteraceae bacterium
GATCCCCGCGTCGCCGAGCTCGTCACCGAGGCGCGCGCCACCGCCGAGCAGCTCGGGTTGACCCGCTTCGTCGAGCGCGCGGACCGCACGACGGTGCCGTCGCGGCCCCGCCCGCCGCGCTCGCGCCCGACCGCCAGCCGCGGGCTCCCGGCCGTGTCGGTCCTCGGGACGTTCGAGGTGATCACCCTCGAGGGCGAGATCGCCACCTGGACGTCGCGCAAGGCGCGCGAGTTGTTGAAGATCCTCGTCGGGCGACGCGGCGCGCCCGTTCACCGCGAGGTGATCATGGACCTGCTGTGGCCCGACGTCGACCCCGGCGAGCTCGGCAACCGGATGTCGGTCGCGCTCTCGACCGTGCGCCGCACGCTCGATCCGCAGCGCACCCTCGGCAGCAACGATCTGGTCGCCGCCGACCGGTCGACGATCCGGCTGCGCACCGACCGGGTCGAGGTGGACGCCGAACGCTTCTGCGAATCCGCGCACCTCGCCCTCGAGGCGCACCGGACGGATGACGTGGGCGCGGACGCGCTGCTCCAGGCCGCGCTCGACGTCCACGGCGGCGAAGCCCTCCCCGACGAGCCGTACGCGGAGTGGGCCGTGGCGCTGCGGTCGGAGGTCCGCTCGTTGCACCTGCGGGTCGTGCGAGCCCTCGCCGATCGTGCCGTCGCCGCCGGGGACCGCCTCGGTGCATGGGACGCCTTCCGCCGCCTCGTGGAGGTCGATCCGCACGCCCCCGATGCCCGTCAGGGGCTCCGAGCCGCCCTACTCGCCCTCGACGACGACCTCGCCGGTTGACCGCGGACGCCGCACGGTTCTCGGCTGCAGATCTTCGCGAGGACGAGGATCCCTGCAGCCGAGATCGTCAGCGGGTCGGGTTCAGCGGTTGCCGATCTTGTTGAACCGGCTGCCGATGTAGCGGGCGATGACGGTGAGGGTCAGGACCAGCACGAGGAGGCACAGCGCACCGCCCCACGCCCGCTCGATGCCCGGCGCGAACGGCTGACGTGCACCGTTGTAGATCTGCAGCGGCACCGCGCCGATCGCCACGTTGAACAGGTCGGTCACGATGTTGATGTTGCCGAAGGCGGTCAGGATCAACGGGGCCGTCTCGCCGGCCGCGCGGGCGACGGCGAGCATCGCGCCGGTCGTGAGACCGGGCGCCGCGGCCGGGAGGACCACCTTCATCGTCGTCTGCCAACGCCGGGCGCCCATCGCCAGCGACCCCTGGCGGAGCTCGTCGGGCACCGTCCGGAGGATCTCCTCGGACGAGCGCACGACGATCGGGAGCATGATCACCCCGAGTGCCAGGGCCCCGGGGAACGCACCGAACGTGAACCCGGTGTTGGCGATGATGAGGAAGTAGATGGCGAGGCCGACGAAGACCGAGGGGATGCCGGTCATCACGTCGGTGAAGAACCGGATCGCCGTGGCCAGTGGCCCGCGGCCGACCTCGGTCAGGTAGACCGCCGCGAACACGCCCGTCGGGATCGCCATCAACGCGGCCCAGGTCACCATGATGCCGGTGCCCACGAAACCGGCGGCGTAGCCCCCACCCTCGCGAGCCGGGGGGAACTCGCGGGCGGTGAGGAACTCCCAACTGATGACGCCGGCCCCGCGGGCGAGCACCTGGTACATGATGAGGAACAACGGGACCGACGCGACCAGCATCAGGAACGTGAGCACGACGCGCAGGACCCGGTCCGTGCGTTCGCGCTGCTTCGCGTTCCCCTGCTTCAGCCGCAGCGGCGTGTGCTCGGTGGGCGCGACAGGCGGTTCGGTGGTGAGGCTCATATCGCGTCCCCCGTCGCCTTGAAGCCGAATCTCCAGACGATGCCGCGCGCCAACATGTTCACGACCATCGTCACGAGGAACAGCACGACGCCGATGCCGAGCAATGCCGTGATCGTCTCGGGCGAGGCGTCCTGGAACGTGGCGGCGATGTGCGCCGCCATCGTGTCGCCGGCGAAGAACAGGCGGAAGTCGAAGCGCTGCGAGCCGCCGACGAGCATGAGCACGGCGATCGTCTCGCCGAGCGCCCGGCCGAGCCCGAGCATCGAGGCGCCGACGATGCCCGACACGCTGCGGGGCAGCACGACCGAGCGGATGACCTCCCACTTCGTGGCACCGAGGCCGTACGCCGCCTCCTGCTCGCTGAGCGGTGCGGCGGCGATGATCTCACGGGTGAGGGCGGTGATGATCGGCAGGATCATGATCGCCAGCACGAACCCGGCGTGGAAGTAGTTGACGTTCGGCACCGGCTCGGAGAGCAGCGGGATGAACCCGAGGTTGCGGGCCACCCAGTTGGTGACCGGTTGGACGAGCGTGGGCACGAACCACAACAGACCCCACAACCCGAAGATGATCGACGGGACCGCCGCCAGCACCTCGACCACGTACGACAGCGAGGTTCGGAGTCGGAGCGGGGCGTAGTGGACGATGAAGACCGACACGGCGATCGCCAGCGGGAGGGCGAGCACGAGCGCGATCGCCGCCACGTAGAGCGTGCCCCAAACGAACGGGAAGGCGCCGTAGTTGCCGGTGAACTCGTTGCGAGCGAAGCCGGCTTGCCACTCGGTGCCGAAGACGAACTGGAAGAAGCCCTGGTACTGGAACACCGGCCAGGCGTCGACGGTCGTGCGGATCACGATCGCCGCGAGGACGACGAGGACGGAGAGCCCGGCCCCCAGCAACAGGATCGAGAACGCACGGTCGGCGAACCGACCGAGGCCCTGACCGCGGAGCTGCGGCGTCTTCGGTGGTGGCTCGTGGGTCATGGTCACGTGGTGATCTCCGTGTCGTGATGATCTCGGACGTGGCGGAGGGGGTGGCGCCCGTCGGCGCCACCCCCTCGTTCACCTCAGGTGTCGGGTGCCGATCGGATCAGTCCTCGATGCCGATCCGCTGGACGGCCTCGAGCACCCGGCCACGGAGGCCCGAACCGAGCGGTGCGTAGCCGAGGTCGGTGGCCAGGTCGATCGCCGTGTCGGTGGCGATCGCCCAGGTCCAGTAGTCGAGGAGCATGTTCTTGGTGTTCTCGTCGTAGCCGCACTCGTAGAAGAACGCCCACACCGCACCGGTGACCGGGAACCCGCCACCGCCGACGCCGAGGATGTCGAACTGGAAGGTGTCGGGCACCTCGAGCACCTCGAGCGCCTCGGTGGTCGCCTCGATGGTCGCCTGCACGGCGTTGCCGTCGGAGTTCACGATGGCGGCGGTCGGCAGCTCGTTGATGAGGGCGTACGCCTGGTTGACGTAGCCCAGCCCGCCGGGGTTCTGCTGGACGCCCGCGGTGACGCCCTCGTTGCCCTGACCGCCGATCGTCCCGGCGGCCCACTGCACCTCGGTGCCGTTGCCGAGCGGCCAGTTGCTGCCCTCGACGCCCTCGAAGTCACCCGAGCCGTCGCCGACGGCCCAGTCGAGCCACGTGGTGAACACCGACGTGGTGCCCGACCCGTCGGAGCGGTGCACCGGGATGATCTCCAGGTCGGGGAGGTCGAAGTCGGGGTTGAGCTCGGCGATCGCCGGGTCGTTGTAGTTGGTGATGTTGCGCTCGAAGATGTCGGCGATCACCTCGGCGTCGAGCACGAGACCGTCGAACCGGTCGTCACCGAACGCGATCGTCACCGACCCGAACAGCACCGGGACCTGGATCGCGGCGCACCCGCGGTCGGCCATCGCCTCGTCGAGCGCGTCGTCGCGCAGGTAGCGCTCCGACACGCCGTAGTCGACGGTCTGGAGCAGGAACTGCTCGATGCCGCCGCCGGAGCCGATCGACTGGTAGTTGATCGAGACGCCCGGCTGCACCGTACCCGAGTACTCGAAGTTCCAGTCCTGGAACACCGGGTTGGGGAACGTCGCCCCGGC
>SKSP01000470.1 GCA_007122945.1 Ilumatobacteraceae bacterium
GCTCCCGGCGGCCGGCCCCGCCGTCGCCGGTGGGACGGCCGCGCGATCGTTCGCCGGCCTCGCCCCCGGCAACGTCGGCAACAACGTCAAGGCACTCCAGCAGGCCCTGCTCGACGCCGGCATCCAGTTCCCCGGCGGCGCGGACGGGATCTACGGGCCGGCCACGGCGAACGCCGTGAAGCAGTTCCAACAGACCCGTGGTCTCCAGGCGACCGGACGGGTCGACCAACCGACCGCCGACGCCCTGCTCGCCGGTGCGCCCGCGACCTCGTCGGGCGGTTCGTCGGGCAGCTCGGGCGGTTCGTCGGGCAACGGCGGCGAGGCGGGCTACCCCGTGTTCGGTGAGCGCGGCGACCGCGTCCGCGCCCTGCAACAAGCACTCCTCGACGTCGGGATCGCGGTCCCCGGCGGGGCCGACGGCATCTTCGGCGCCCAGACCGCGGGCGCGATCATGAACTTCCAGAAGCGCGAGGAGCTGCCCGTCACCGGGACCGTCGACGCCACCACCGCCGAGCGGCTCGGCCTGGCGGCCGCCGCGGCGCCGCCACCGCCGTCGGCCGAGGGGATCGTGCTCGAGGTCTTCCCGATGCAGGGCACCTGCCACTACATCGACACGTGGCACGCCCCGCGCGGCGGCGGTCGCAAGCACGAGGGTGTCGACATCCTCGGTCCGGAGGGCCGCTACATCTACGCAGTGGTCGACGGCACGATCTCCCACGTCTACCACGACCGCCCGGGCTCGCTCACCGGCAACGGGTTGCGGCTCGAGATGAGCGACGGCACGTACTTCTTCTACGCCCACCTGCAGGCCGTGGCCGACGGCATCGCGGTCGGCACGCGCGTGAAGGCCGGTCAGATCATCGGCTACAACGGCAGCACCGGGAACGCCGGGACACCGCACCTCCACTTCGAGGTGCACCCGAAGGGCGGTGCCGCGGTCAACCCGTACCCGATCGTCCGGGCCATCGACGGCTGCGGCCGCACCGAGCCGCCGCCGCAACCCTGATCCGCGCCCCGATCCGCGCTACGTTGGGTCCTGCCGTCGAACCCGGCCGGGAGAGTCGGCGTCACCACCAGTGGCGCCGACGCCGAAGGAGCAACCACCCCGGAATCTCTCAGGCCACCGGACCGACCGGGTGAGGCAACGCTGGAGAGCAGTCGGGCGTCGCCCGGCTCGCCGACGGGGAAAGCCGGTGCGCACACCCTGCGCACCGGTGAAACTCTCAGGCACCGATGACAGCGGGGGCCCGCATCGGCGTCGCCCGACGCCCCGACGAGACGGAGGCCCCAATGCACGACACGTTCGACCGCTCCAGCGAACCGTTCGCCGACCCGTTCGCCGACCCGTTCGCGGACCGGCACATCGGACCCGACGCCGCCGAGCTCGGCCACATGCTCGCCACGATCGGTGTCGACTCGCTGGAGGCGTTGGTCGCCGACGCCGTGCCACCGACGATCCGTCTCGACGCGGCCCTCGCGCTCGACCCACCCGTCGCCGAGGCCGACGTGCTCGCCGAGCTCCGCTCGCTCGCCGACCGCAACGTCGCCTCCACGAGCCTCATCGGGATGGGCTACGCCGGCACGGTCACCCCTCCGGTGATCCGTCGCAACGTGCTCGAGAACCCGGCCTGGTACACCGCCTACACCCCGTACCAGCCCGAGATCAGCCAGGGCCGCCTGGAGGCGCTCGTCAACTTCCAGACGATGGTCGCCGAGCTCACCGGTCTCGAGATCGCCAACGCGTCGCTGCTCGACGAGGCGACCGCCGCGGCCGAGGCGATGACGATGGCCCGACGTCTCGCCCGCGTCGAGGGCGACCGCTTCTTCGTCCACCACGACACCCACCCCCAGACGATCGCCGTGCTCGCCACCCGGGCCCGACCGGTGGGGATCGAGCTCCTCGTCGGCGACGTCGACCTGCTCGATCGGTCGCTCGACGAGGGACCCGTGTTCGGCGCCCTGTTCAGCGTGCCGACCTCGACCGGGGCCATCGCCGACCCGCGCGCCGCGATCGAGCAGGTCCACGCCCACGGCGGTCTGGCGGTGGTCGCCACCGATCTGCTGGCCTGTGTGCTGATGGAGCCGCCGGGCGAGCTCGGCGCCGACATCGCCGTCGGCTCGGCCCAGCGCTTCGGGGTCCCGATGGGCTTCGGCGGGCCCCACGCCGCGTTCATCGCCGCCCGGTCGAGTGCCGCCCGCGCGCTCCCCGGCCGGCTCGTCGGGGTCAGCACCGACACGGCCGGACGTCCGGCGCTCCGTCTCGCGCTCCAGACCCGCGAGCAGCACATCCGACGCGAGAAGGCCACGTCGAACATCTGCACCGCCCAGGTCCTGCTCGCCAACATCGCCGGGTTGTACGCGGTGTGGCACGGACCCGACGGCCTGCGCCGCATCGCCGACCGGGTGCACACGCTGACCTCCACGTTGGCGGCGTCGCTCCGGGCCGCCGGCCACCGCCTGCGCCACGACACCTGGTTCGACACGCTCGTGATCGACGACGTCGACGCCGACGCCTGGTCGGCGACCGCCCACGCCGCCGGGATCGACCTGCGACGCGTCGACGAGCGGGCCGTCGGCATCAGCCTCGACGAGACCTCGACCCTCGACCTCGTGTCGAGGTTGAGTGCCCTGTTCGAGCTCCCCGAACCCGATCGGGCCGGCGACGACGCGCCACCCGGACTGCCCAAAGGCCGACGACGCACCGACGACCTGCTCCCCCAGGCGGTGTTCCACCGGCACCGCACCGAACACGAGATGCTCCGCTACCTGCGGCGCCTGGCCGACGCCGACCTCGCGCTCGACCGCACGATGATCCCGCTCGGCTCGTGCACGATGAAGCTGAACGCCACCACCGAGATGGAGCCGATCACGTGGCCGGCGTTCGCCGACCTGCACCCCTACGCCCCCGACGACCGCAGCGCCGGCTACCTCGAGCTGATCGCCCAGCTCGAGGCCTGGCTCGGCGAGATCACCGGGTACGACGCGGTCAGCCTGCAGCCGAACGCCGGGAGCCAGGGCGAGTTCGCCGGACTGCTGGCGATCCGGGCCTACCACCGCTCGCGTGGGGAGGCCCACCGCGACGTGTGCTTGATCCCCTCGAGTGCCCACGGCACGAACGCGGCGAGCGCGGTCATGGCGGGGATGGACGTGGTCGTCGTCGCCTGCGACGAGCGCGGCGACGTCGACCTCGACGACCTGCGCACCAAGCTGGCGGCGGTCGGCGAACGCCTCGCCGCGATCATGGTGACGTACCCCTCGACCCACGGCGTGTTCGAGGCGGGCATCGTCGAGCTGTGCGAGCTCGTCCACGCCGGGGGCGGGCAGGTCTACGTCGACGGCGCCAACCTGAACGCGCTGGTCGGCGTCGCCAAACCCGGTGAGTTCGGTGCCGACGTGAGTCACCTCAACCTCCACAAGACGTTCTGCATCCCCCACGGGGGTGGCGGTCCGGGGGTCGGCCCGGTCGCCGTGCGAGCCCACCTGGCGCCGTTCCTGCCCGGCCACCCGCTCGACGACGCCGCTGACCGGTCCGGCGGCGAGGGTGTCGGCCCGGTCGCGGCCGCACCGTACGGGTCGGCCGGGATCCTGCCGATCCCCTGGGTCTACCTGCGGATGATGGGTGCCGAGGGGCTCACCCGGGCGACCGCCGTGGCGGTCGCGAGCGCCAACTACGTCGCCACGCGTCTCGACGACGCCTACCCGGTGCTCTACCGGGGCCCGGGCGGCCGCGTGGCCCACGAGTGCATCATCGACCTGCGCCCGATCACCAGGGCGACCGGCGTCACCGTCGACGACGTCGCGAAGCGGCTCATCGACCACGGCTTCCACGCGCCGACCATGAGCTTCCCCGTGGCCGGCACACTGATGATCGAACCGACCGAGAGCGAGGGGCTCGCCGAGCTCGACCGGTTCTGCGACGCGATGCTGGCGATCCGCGCCGAGATCGCCCGGATCGCCGACGGCGAGTGGCCGCTCGAGGAGAGCCCACTGCGCCACGCGCCCCACACCGCCGAGGATCTCCTCGGCGAGTGGGAGCGGCCCTACCCGCGGTCGCTCGGGGCCTATCCGACCGCCACCGTGCGAGCGGCCAAGTACTTCCCTCCCGTCTCGCGCATCGATGCGGCGGGCGGCGATCGCAACCTGGTGTGCAGCTGTGAGCCACTCGAGGCGTACGCTTCGGCCGCATGGCCGACGAACGAAATGACCCTCTCGGCGACGTGATCAACCTGCTGGCGGCACCGCTCGCCGGCAGCATCCGGACCTACGAGCAGTTCCGCAAGGGCATCGACGAGCTGTTCCGCGCCGTCGACAACCTGAACACGACGATGGAGAACCTCAACGAGACGGCCGAGCGGGTCAACCGGCTGCTCGCCGACGTCGAGGAGCCCGTCCGTGCCATGGCCGCCGTGCCGCACCGCATCGACGAGCTCGTCGGCATCATGGGCGACATGAGCCGCCGCCTCGGGCCGCTCGCGAGCTTCGCCGAGTCGGCCGGCGGGATGTTCGGCCTGCGGATGCCCACGGCCCCGTCCACACCCGTGCAGCCGCCACCCGCGAAGAAAGCCGCAGCGAAGAAGCAGGCTCCGGCGAAGAAGGCCGCGGCGAAGAAGGCGTCGCCGCCGAAGAAGCGCTCCTGACGCGCGCCTCAGCGGCGCACGAACGGTGTGGCGACCAGCCGTCCGGCGAGCCGGGCTCCGCGCACGTCGACCTCGACGGCGGCATCCGGTCCGAGGTCGGGTGGGCAGAAGGCCAACGCGATGCCGTGCCCGAGCACCGGCGAGTAGTTGCCAGACGTGACCTCCCCGACGACGACGTCGTCGACCAGCACGTCGCACCCCGACCGGGGCGGGCGGCGACCGTCGGTGGCGATGCCGACGAGGCGGCGGTGCACGCCGCGCTCGCGCTCGGCCAGGAGCGCCTCGCGGCCGCGGAAGTCACCCTTGTCGAACGCGACGACCCAACCGAGCCCGGCCTGCAGTGGCGTGATCCCCGGGCCCAGCTCGTGGCCGTGGAGCGGGAGCCCGGCCTCGAGACGCAACGTGTCGCGTGCACCGAGACCCGCTGGTTCGGCCCCCGCGGCGACGAGCGCGTCCCACAGCGACTCGGCGACGGTCGTGGGCGCCGCGATCTCGACCCCTGGTTCCCCGGTGTAGCCGGTCCCGGCGACGGTGCAGCGCTCCCCCGCCCACGCGACCTCGCCGACGCGGAACCGCCCGATGCCGGCAGCCTCGCGCACGACGCCGGCCACCAGATCGCGCGCCGTCGGCCCCTGAACGGCGAGCACGGCGCGGGACGCGGTCACGTCGGTGCCGCCGACGGCGGCGACGACCCGCTCGGTGTTCGACGCGTTGGGCATCACGTCGAGGACGTCGCTGCCGGCGTCACCGGTGGGATGCCACCACACGATGATGTCGTCGAGCACCGATCCGTCGTCGTCGAGCAGGTGGGTGTACTGCGCACGTCCGGGACCGATCTTGTCGAGGTCGTTCGTGAACGCACGCTGCACGCGGTCCACGGCATCGGCACCCGTCAGCCGGACCGTCCCGAGGTGCGACACGTCGAAGATCGCGGCCCGCTCCCGGCAGGCGAGGTGCTCGGCGATGGTGCCCGTGTACTCGAGCGGCATCGACCACCCGCCGAACGGGGCCAGCTTGGCCCCGAGTCGCTGGTGCGCCGCGTCGAGCGGGGATCGACGGTCGGTGGTGCGACCCGTCATACGACCCGACGGTCGACGGCGTCGAGCCCGGCGGGTTCGTCGTCGGTGGCCGCGTCGGGTTCGAGTTGCAGGTCGATGTCGCCCTTGACGCTCGCGAGCGACAGCACGTTCAGCACGCCCTGCCCCCGGTCGAGGACGTCGATCAGCTCGTCGCCGTCGCACAGCACGACCGAGCTCCCGCTGATCACCAGGTGCGCCGAGGCGATGTCCGCGTCGAGGTGCTCGCGCAGGTAGGTGAACACGTCGCGCACCGACTCGAGCTTGATGCCGGCATCGAGCAGGGTCTTGATCACGCGCAGCTCGACGAGGTCCTTGTACGAGTAGCGGCGGCGGCTGCCGCTCCCCCGGGCGTCGGACAACGACGGCCGGATCAGGTCGGTACGCGCCCAGTAGTCGAGCTGCCGGTACGTGATGCCGACGACCTTGGCCGCCTGGGTCCCGCTGTAGCCGGTCTCCGTGGTCGTCTCCGTCGTCGTCTGCGTGGTCGTCTGGCGCATCACGATTCCCTTCCCCGACACGGGTGTAGTTACGTCCGTGTGACGGACGACCACACTAGCCCGCGAAGTCGTCGGGGGTGACGTTCTCGAGGAACTCGTGGAACTCGTCGATGATCTCGGCCGCTTCGTCCTCGGGGTCGGGCGGTGGTTCCTGCCCGACCTCGTCGACGAGATCGTCGTTCGCGTACAGCGGTGCGTCGCAGCGCACCGCGAGTGCGATCGCGTCGGACGGCCGGCTGGAGACGACCTGGGGCCCCTCCGAGGTCTCGAGGTGCAGCTCGGCGTAGAACGTGTGCTCCTTGACCTCGGTCACCACGACCTTGTCGAGGCGCGCACCGAGCGTCTCGAGCGTCGAGAGGAACAGGTCGTGGGTCAGCGGCCGTGGCGGCACCACACCTTCGAGTGCGTAGTGGATGGCGGTCGCCTCCGGGCTCCCGATGTAGATCGGCACGAGCCGTTGGCGGCCCTCCTGCTCGCGCAGCAGGACCATCGGGGTGTTGGCCGGGATCTCGACCCGGACGCCCACGAGCTCCATGCGGATCACGCTCGTCAGCGTAACCGCGTCAGGACTCGAAGTGATGTCGGAGGGCGGTGCGCATGAGCGCGGCCCGCAGCCGACCCCCCAGTTCGTCCAGACGGCGCAGCGTGTCGATCGCCTCGGCACGTGACTCCGGGCTGCGCTGGCGCAGCCGTGGGGTCACGAGCTGCTCGTAGATCGACGCCTCCCGCTCGGCGGCGGTCCGCCAGCCCCGCAGGTGCCGCGCATCGATCCCCGCGCGGAGCATCTCGACGGCGACCTTGGCGATCTCGACGGCGTCGTCGCCGTAGACGGTGTTCGAACCGCTCCCCCGCCCGTGGACGACCCCGTACTGCTCGAGCCCGGCGAGCTCGGCACTCGTGAGACCGACCATCGCGCAGAGCTCGTCGCGATCGAGCACGACGCCGGGCAGCAACTGCGGCGCGACCGGGGTGTGGTCGTCGGCCGGTTCGGCGGGCGGCTGGAGGTCGGGTCCGCCAGCAGGGTCGGACACCGGTTCGTCGCCCGCGGAACGAGCGGTTCCGTTCGACCCCGCCGGGTGCGCCGCCACCGACGTCGCCGGGACGTCCGTGAGATCCGTACCCGTGTGATCCGTACCCGTGTCGTCGTGATCGGGCCGGGGCAGGTCGCCGGAGGGGTCGATCACCCCGGTCTCGATGCGGTCCTTGATCACGCGCAGCGGCAGGTAGTTCTCGCGCTGTTCGCGCAGGATCACCCGGAGCAACTCGACGTCCGCGTCGTAGAACTTGCGATACCCCGATGGGGTACGCTCGGGGTCGATCAGACCTTGGCTCTCGAGGAACCGGATCTTGGAGATCGTCACGTCGGGGAACTCCTCGAGCAGGAGACCCAGCACCTCCCCGATCGAGAGGTAGTCGTCCTCGGTCAGCTCCGCCATCGTCGTGCGTCCCCCGTCCTCAACCGTCGCCGCGTTCGAAGAACACCAACCGGAACTTGCCGATCTGGAGTTCGTCGCCGTGTTGCAGCGGGCTGCGCTCGACCCGTTCCTGGTTCACGTACGTGCCGTTCAACGACCCGGCGTCGACGACGACGTACCCGTCGGGGGTGTTGACGATCTCGGCATGTCGGCGCGACACCGTGATGTCGTCGAGGCTGATCTCGCTCTCGGGGTGCCGCCCGAGTGTCGTGCGATCGCCGTCGAGCGCGAATCGGGCGCCCGCCTGGGCCCCCGCCCGCACGATGAGCACGCCGACACCCCGCTCGAGCTCGCCCACCGGCACCACGACGTCGTCGTCGGTCCCCGCCGCCTCCTGTTTCGGGTCGACGGCGGTGAGGGTGATCGTGCGGTCGTCGAGCATGTCGAGCGGTTCGCCGCAGCTCGAGCAGAAGTTGCTCTCGGGCGGGTTGCGGTGACCGCACTGGTTGCAGAAGACGTACGACATCGGCGCGTCAGCCCTCGATCAGGGAGCGGTACGCGTCGGCGTCGAGCAGCGCGTCCACCGCCGCCGGGTCGGCGACCTCGATCGCGCAGATCCAGCCGTCGCCGTACGGGTCGTCGTTCAAGAGCGCGGGGCTGTCGGTCAGCGCCTCGTTGACCGCCCGGACCGTCCCCGCGACCGGTGCGTAGATCTCCGACACCGACTTGGTGCTCTCGACCTCGCCGAAGTTCTGACCGGCGTCGACCTGGGCGCCGACCTCGGGCACCTGCACGTACACGACGTCGCCGAGCGCGTCCTGGGCGTAATCGGTGATGCCGACACGGACGGTGTCGTCGGCGTCCCGACGCACCCATTCGTGTTCGGAGGTGTAGCGGAGGTCGGCGGGGACGTTCATGGGTGCAACCGTACAAGTCCTGAGTCGGGTGACGACAGTGGTCAACGACGGGAGCGCCCCGCCCGGACGCCGTCACGGATGAGGGGAATATAGGCGACCGCGGTGTAGTAGCTGAGCACCAGGCCGGGGATCCCCAGGATCCACGACACGATCTGGAACCCGGCGGCACCCGGGAAGTCGCTCGCGCCCATCAGGAAGCCGGGGACGGCGAACATCAGCAACAACGTCGCCGTCTTGCCCCAGAACGTCACGTCGAAGCGCTCCATGCCGAACGCGAGCGTCCCGACGGCGACCGCACCGCCCACCACGAGCTCACGTGCCAGCACGGCGACGCCGAACCACACCGGCATCGACCCGTCGAGCAGGATGCCCCCCAGCCCGACGATGAAGAGCAGCCGGTCGACGGTCGGGTCGAACTTCTTGCCGAACTCGCTGACCTGGCCGAGCCGGCGGGCGAGGTAGCCGTCGACCCAGTCGGTGGCCCCGAGCGCGCCGAGCGTCCAGGCCGCGGCGGCGCGGTTCTCGAGACCGAACAGCAGCCAGAGGAAGACCGGGAGGCACAGCAACCGCAGCAACGTGACGAGGTTCGGCCAGGTCGCGATCGTGTCGCGTTCACCGGGCTGGGCACTCGTCACGGGCCGCAGCGTAGGGTGCCCGCCATGACCGAAGGGGCATTGCAGGACCATGTCGTCGTCATCACCGGTGCGGGCTCCGGCCTCGGTGCGGCGTTCGCCCACCGCCTCGCCGCCGACGGCGCCCACGTCGTGGTGAACGATGTCGACGGCGAGGCCGCCGACCTGGTCGCGAACGAGGTCGACGGCGAGGCCGCGCCGTTCGACGTGACCGACTCGGCCGCGTTCGACGCCGCCGTCGACACCGTCGTCGGCCGGCACGGTCGGCTCGACGTCGTCGTCAACAACGCCGGCATCGCACCGCCCTTCGACCGCGACCGGTTCGACCGCACCATCGCCAACGAGATGCTGCGGATGGAGGGACGCATCGACGAGATGCAACCCGTCGACCAGCTCGTCGACCTGACCGACGACGAGTGGCACCAGATGCTCCGCGTCCACCTCGACGGGACGTTCTTCGGCACGCGCGCCGCCCTGCGACACATGCAGCCCCGCCGGAGCGGCGTGATCGTGAACATCTCGTCGGTGCTCGGCCTGCGCCCCTCGCCCGGCGCGCCGCACTACTCGGCGGCCAAGGCCGCCATCATCGCCCTCACCAAGTCGGCCGCCCAGGAGGTCGCCCACCTCGGCATCCGGATCAACGCCGTGTGTCCGGGCTGGGTCGACACGCCCCTGCTGTCGGACTTCGAGGACGACGCCCGCGCCATCATCACGTCGAGGGTGCCGATCGGCCGGATGGCACGCGCCGAGGAGCTCGCCGAGCTGGTGCGCTTCCTCGCCGGCCCCGAGAGCAGCTACTCGACCGGCGACGTCTACCCTGCGAGCGGAGGTTACGTATGAGCACGATCTTCACCCGCATCATCGCCGGCGAGATCCCCGGCACGTTCGTCTGGCGCGACGACCGGTGCGTCGCGTTCATGTCCATCAACCCGATCGCACACGGGCACGCGCTCGTCGTGCCGATCGACGAGATCGACCACTGGCTCGACGCGCCGGCCGACCTCGTCGCCCACCTGTTCGAGGTCACCCGTGTCATCGGCATCGCCCAGCAGGCGGCGTTCGACTGCGAGCGCGTCGGCGTGATCGTCGCCGGGTACGAGGTGCCCCACACCCACGTCCACGTGATCCCCACCCGGTCGATGGCCGACGTCTCGTTCGCCAACGCCGCGGCCTCCGCCGACCGCGACCAGCTCGAGGCCGCCGCCGACGCGATCCGCGAGCAGTTGCGCACGATGGGTCGGGCCGAGGTCACCTGACGACGCGGGTCACCCGACCGGCTCGACGAGGTGGGCACCGCGGTTGCGGACGTCGTTCACCTCGGTCGACACCTCGTGCAGCGTGATCAGGTCGGCCGGCGCCGGGACGAGCAACGCGCCCAGCTCGTCGAGATCGTCCATCGCCGGATCGAGCCAGACGTCCCAGGCCGATGCGTCGGTCAGGATCACCGGCATCCGGTCGTGGACCGGCGCCATCGTCGCGTTCGCCGAGGTGGTGACCACGGTCGCGCTGTGGAGCCAGCGGTCCGCACCGTCGGACTCGTCGGGGTCGGCATCGGGGTCCTTCCAGACGGTCCAGAGTCCGGCGACGGCGAGCGGCTCACCGTCCACCCGTCGGACGAAGACGGGCCGCTTCGCGGGCTTGCCGGCCTTCGTGAGCGGTCCGTCCGCCGTCCCGGGCATCCACTCGTAGAAGCCGTCCATCGGGACGATGCAGCGCCGGGTCGCGAACAGCTTCTTGAACGCCGGCTTCTCGGCGAGCGTCTCGGCCCGGGCGTTGATCATCTTGTAGCCGACCTTGCGGTCCTTCGCCCACGACGGCACGAGCCCCCAGTGGAACGCGTCGACACGCCGCCCGCCGACGCCAACGTCGCCCGCGGCAACGTCGCCTCCGGCATCGGCCACCACGCCGTACACGTCGTGGGTCGGGGCGACGTTGAAGTTCGGCCCGAGGGTGTCGGTCGCGACCTCCGCGCCGAAGTGCGCCGCGATCTGCTCGGGTGTCGACGACGACACGAAGCGGCCACACACGTGGATCAGTCCCGGGTCGGCCCGGCCGACGACGGCGACGGCGGCGGCGGCGATGGCGGCGGCGGCGGCGACCAGTCGATCGGCCCGGTCCGGCCGTCGCGTTCGGGATCGACGGTCCGCTCGACGCCGAGCGCTTGCTCGATGCGGTCGATCACGTACGGCGCGACGTTGGAGTAGACCAGATGGCCGCCGTCGAAGCGGGCCGCTTCCTCGACGAGCGCATCGACGTTCACGTTGCGCGCCAACACCACCACGGTGTAGCTGTGCGGGTCGACGGCCTCCTTGAACCAGTCGACCCACTCGTCGGGCACGCCGAGGTCGACCACCCTGGCCGTGATCACACCCGCACCCGCACCGACACCGATGCCGGCGAGCCACCCGACCGGCCCCCCGACGATGAGGCCGAGCAGGCCGGTCCACACGGCACCCGAGAGCGCCGCCCGACCGGGTTGCAGGTCGACCGTCTCGCGCACGCGGGTCTTGCCGTCGTCGTCCTTGGACACCATCACCGCGTCGAGGAGCTCGAGCTTCCCGTTGGCGTTCATCCGGGTCACCGCCGTGAGGAACTCCTGGGAGCGGTACACGTCGTCGAAGGAGATCCCGATGATCGTGTCGGGCCGGTCGTGGGTGGACGCTTCGGTCACCATCCCAGGATGCCAGACCGATGGGCCGTTCAGGCGGCTCGCGGACGTGTGAGCTCGGTGCCGTCGGGGCGTCCGACGTGCCAGACGCCGTCGTCGTCACGCCACGTGGCGTAGCCACGGGTCTTCCAGCGGTTGTGATGTCCGCACACCGGCCCGGCGTTGGCGGGATCGGTGGTTCCGTGCTGGTGGGCCCACCCGACCGTGTGGTCCTGCTGGCGCCCGGGGAGCCCGCACCCGGGCCACAGGCACTGGGTACCCTGGATCCAGACCACCTCCCGCAGTGCGCCGGTGAAGACGCGGCGTCGGCGGCCGGCGTCGACCACCACGCCAGCCGAGTCGGTCACCACCCGCCGCACGTAGCCCAGCAACGCGGCGACGACGGCGTCACGCGGGTCGACGGGCACCCCGTCGGGGGTCTCGCACCGGCGACCCGTGGCGTTCGGGTCGGCGGGGCGCGGTGCCGCACCCCCGGCCGCGTGCGCGAGGTGCTCCTCGAACGTCGCCTGATCGCACACGATGTTCACGGTCGGCACGCGCACGCTGCCCTCCCCCGTCGCCGCCGCCTGGAAGACCGCCCACAGGGCGTCGAAGAAGCGCTGGGTCTCGCTGCGGGCCAGGTCGTCCACCGACGCGGCGTCCCCGTGGACCGCCCGGGCGGCGTCCCAGTCGGCGTGGAACTCGGCCTCGGCGTAGGCGTCGAGGATCTGCAACATCTCGATGCCCTGGGTGGTCCCCCCGTGGGCGGACAGCGTGAACCCCGCCGGCGTGAAGCGGACGTCCACCTTGCGGGCAGCGTGCACCTCGTCCGCGCTCCGCGCCGCACCGTCGGGGTCGGCCGCCTGGCGCCACCGCTCGGTGCCCGCCCTGAAGTCCTCGAAGCTGCGGCGCCGGGCGGCTGCCACCATCAGGCCTTCGGCACGCGTGAGGCGCTCGCGCACCCGCCGGTTGGCGTGCAGCCGTGCGAGCTCGCGCACCTGGCACACGCCGAGATCACCCGCTCGCAGGCGTTCTCGCACCTCGTCGAGGTCGCGCAGGGCGCGCAACGTCTGGCACCGTCGGCCCGCTTCCGCCGGCGAGATCCCGGTCAGGGCGACCGCCCAGTTCTTGACCGAGCGGTGCCCGTCGACGGCCCACACCCGCTGCCGATCGGCGACGTCCAGTACGTCGATCAGGACCGCCTCGGTCAGCCGCCGAGCGTGCTCGACGGCGATCAGCGCGGCCTCCAGTTCGGCGGGTTCCATCCACGCCAACTCCTCGACCGTCGGGAGCGCCAGGTTCCGAGTCATACGAACAATCGTATTGTAGGGGTGTGACACTCTGTTCGCCAGGACTCACAGAAAACTGACAGACCGGCGTGTAGGACGGGGCGGCATGACACCGACAACGGAAACGCACCGACCGACCCGCAGCCGTCGCTCCGCGTGGGCGGCGATCGGCGCCGCCGTCGCCGTCACGCTCGGCGCCGGGGCAACCACCTGGCAGGCGACCGCATCCTCGGGCGGCGACGAATCCACCTTCGTGCCCGTCACCCCCACCCGCATCCTCGACACCCGCGTCGACCTCGGCCTCGACGGACCGTTCACCTCACCCCAACCACGCCAACTCACCGTCACCGGCACGATCGACACCGCCGACGGCACCAAGCTCGTCGTGCCCACCCACGCCAACGGCATCGCCCTCAACGTCACCGCCGTGCAGCCGACCGCGGCGGGCTTCATCTCGGTGCGCCCCGGCGACGCCAC